>JASUSX010000105.1 GCA_030445875.1 Clostridia bacterium | reverse complement strand
AAGAGGGTTCACCTGAAAAAAAGGACCCGGTATTGGAAGAACTGGAGTCCGTCATTAACGAGTTACAACACGATGATGACAAAAAAGACGAGGACAAAAAAGAAGATAAAGATAAAAAAATTGGCATTGAGTTCGAGTGCGGCGATTGTTGCAAAAAAGTCATAAACGGGTCCAAATTGTTCTTTATCAAGAATTTTGCCGTCCTGCGTCCGGCCCATGGCGATTGCCTTTTCATGAAGGTATTCAGCGGCGGCAAGCTCGTTGATAAACAGATCATGAGGAAAATCATAATCCCCGTAGGCCGTATTTGTGCTATTGAAATTAACCCCGTGCAAGTAGACCCCTAACCTGAAAACCCCGGGATATCAATCTTCCTCTTCCTTCAAAGCTAAAGCCGCCCAGTTGGGTGGCTTGTTGCACATAAAAGTCCTACTAGGTTCCCAACGATCCAGTCCCCAGGTGGCGGTTGGAACAAAAAACTGAGCCAGGATTTCATCCAAGGCCTGGCGGAGCTTATCCAACTCAGTTCCTTCGGCCTGAAGTATAGAGCGCATTACCCGACTGGTTTCGTAATATCTGGGCAGGTAAGATAGCATTTCCTGCCCGCGGGCGGAAGTTATGGGATAATCACTCACGATAACGTCACCGTCCCCTTGACGGCGACTTCGCCAGCGTTAATTGTGATATTAGCTGTCCATTCACTAGGAGGTTTGAATAATCCTGGACGCCCTCGGTGTCAAGCAAAAGTGACCCTATCCGTACACATCGTACCGTGGGGTCGTTACTAGAAGCTATGCTACTTAAATAATTAGTCAGGGCCGTCTCAAAGGCAGCAGTAACTTCAGTCAGGGTTTTAGTGCCGGTGAGGGTTACGGTCGCCGATACGTTGATGCTTACTGCAGTGGCGGCCACAACAGTAACCGTGGCCCCAATGGGAGCTTTCCCTTCCCCCGTACCGGCAGCAGGCGCGATATAATTTTGTACTGCATCCACAACATCCTGGCCGGCGGGGAGCTTATCGGTACCCAAGAGAACAACCTTTACAGTGCCCGAGCCGTTCCAGAGGGGGATTACTTGCACCCCGCCAACTCCGGGTACCTCCAGGGCCCAGTTCAGGTAGTCTGCCTTGTTGCCGCTGGTGCCCGGGCTGCGGACCTTAGTAAGATATCGGACCAAAAGAGATGCATCATCTTCCTCATCCAGACCCCCGGTGGTCGCAGCCGCGTTGTTAACCCCGGTTATGCCGGCCACCGGCTGGGCCAGCATGGTGATGGTCCCGGCCGCTATGTTCCCGCTGGCCCCGGCTTCCATGCCCTCTATGTTCACGGTGACGGTTCCCCCGGCCCCGATGGTCGAAACGCTCTTGGTCGCAAAAAAGATTGCCGGCGCTGCCTCGCTGCTCGCCGTGCTGACCTGGGTGCCGGCGGGGATCACCGTGCCCGGGATGCCGGTGAAGGTTACCTGGCCGGTAGCTTTTTCGGCGGCTTTCCTTGTGATGCCGTGCTCCTCACAGCGAAGATCCAGGTAGGCGCCGAAGGTAGTACTGGCGAAGCCGCGCCGAAGGACCTCCTGGGACCAGATAGCAGCAAAGGCAAACTCAATGGCTGCGGGAGCCATGGCATCGTATGGCGGACTGCCTTCGTTCTTATCTAAATCAGCTGGTAGCGCATCAAGCATTCGCTGGAGAATATTTTCAAACGTTTGCTCTGTAAGGTATTCCGGTAGTTCAGCCACCTAATACCACCTCCAGCCTCTCCGGGTCGCCAATTACCGGTACAGCGGTAAAGGAAACCTTTACCTGGTCGCCTTGCCAGGAGAAAGAAAAATCCTTAACCATTTCTGTCCTGGGATCTGCCAAAAGCGCTTCGGTTATTGTCCTTTCCAATTCGGCTTCTACTGCCCGACGTGATGGTTGCTGCAATGCTTTTTCTAACTCGCAACCGTAGTTCGGGCTATAAATAAGATAGGCAAAACGCTCGGTAAGCACCGTTTTGATACACCATTGCACCCAGGCTTCGGCGCCCACAATTTTTACTCTTGTCACTAAATCCTCTATGTCCTGCTGGTCCTCAACCTGCGCCACGTTGTCATCCGCTCCAAAATGATAGACCGGGCTGTTCTGGCCCGGCCTCACTATGTCGATCTTTCCTTGTTTGCTTCGTACTATCCACTTGCCCGCCCCACGCTTTTTCGCCTGGTCCAGTACGTCAAAAATCATATCAGCAAGGGTTCGGCCCCGGAATACCTGCTTTGCCAGGGCCATGTCCGGCCCTTCCACGGTGCCCAGGGGGATACCCCAAGCGCCAGCAATATCCATGATGATACTCTTTGCCGTGGTCCCGGCCTTATAGTACCGGTCATCCTTGCTTTTTGCTAGGTAGATCAGGGGGTCATAGGATCATTGCCCCTGATACCGATAGAAGAGAAATATAAGGCAACTATGGACAAGGCCCGGGGCGAGATAGATGTCATCACTAAAGAAATAATTGACACCCAGAAAAAGATGGACAACCTTATCGCTGCTATTGAAAGTGGCGCTGTGGGTCTGGATTTAATCGGACAGAAACTGCGGGAACATAAAAATAGGTTGGCAAGGCTGGAGGCCCTGAAAGCCGACCTGGAGCAGAAACTCTCCCTCCCCGCTTTTAGCCGGGAAATGATTATTAGATATCTGAAGCTTGAACGCAAAAAAGCCTCGCAACCCGATGGCTACAAGGCTTTAATAGATCGCTATTTGGATAAAGTTGTTGTTTATCCAGATGAAGTCCAGGTATTTTTGAAGATTGACCTGGACGGGGATATGAGTGGTGGAGGCGGGGGGAGTCGAACCCCCGTCCGAAGGTACACCCACAGTAGCTTCTACCAGGATAGTTTCCGCTTTTAATCTCGCCTGCGGGCCTCCCGGAAACCGGATGCCCTCAAGCCAGCCCGCTTGAGATTCCCTTCAGACCCCCGGGCCGGGGCCTTACCGGTAGCCTGCTAGATTTGACACCCGGATCTGGTCCCCGCAGGCTGGGACCAGGCGGATGGGCTACTTTTTAACTAAGCAGCCAGAGCTAAATTATCGTCGGCACTTAAAGCCGTTCCACCGTTTAACGAGCCGGTGGGATCTCGCCTGGCTACTACTGCCAATGCCACCCCCGTCGAAACCATTACGCCCCCGCGTTAAAACTTCTGCCGTTCCCGGAAGGCCTTTTCTATCTCCCGCCGGGCATCGCGGGCCGCGATATCTTCCCGCTTGTCATATAAGTGCTTGCCTTTAGCCAGGGCCAGCTCCACCTTGGCCCGGCCGCGTTCGTTGAAATAAACCTTCAAAGGGATCAGGGTCAAGCCCTTTTCCCTCACCTTACCGAAGAGACGCTGGATCTCATAACTGTGCATCAAAAGCCGCCGTGGCCGGCGTGGTTCGTGGTTGAAACGATTGCCCTGGTCATAGGGGCTGATATGCATGTCGTGAAGGATCAGTTCGCCATTCTCTACCCGGGCATAGCTGTCCTTGATATTGGCCCTGCCGTTACGCAGAGATTTAACCTCTGTACCAGTAAGGGCTATACCTGCTTCAAAGGTTTCCACGATAAAATAATCGTGGCGGGCACGACGATTATCCGTCACGATCTTTACCTGGCGGCCCATAGGCGTCACACTCGCTTTCCCGCCTGCTTTATTATAACACAGGTCGCGGGGGTGACGTCAAGGGGCGCCGCCAGATTCTCCCTAATGTAACAGTTGTAGGCGTTCCTTAACCATGGAGGTAATCTCGTCGGCCGTCTTACCGGCAGCCTCGATTACCGGTACCCGGGCCTTCAGGTCGGCCATACCCATAAAGTTGGTTGCCTGGCCGCTGACGACAACAGCACCGTAGCCCTGTAACCTTTCTGGCGTCATATCCGTCAGATCTAACCGCTCCACCTGCAGGCCGTGTTCTGCCAGGTGATCACCGATGGCGCTGAGATCCCTCTCTACTGCTACCCGCTGGGGCATGTAGCAAGCCTCCTCTAAAATTAGATATATCTATTATTAACGCCGCCGGGTCCCTTTATTCCGTTTCCCCCGGGGCTTACCCTTTCCTTGCGGCCTGGTCTTGCTCCCGGTGGGTGTAACCTCCTTGAGCCGGTCCTGCTCCAGGGCGGCCCTGGCCTTCTTCCCGCCAGCCCTGCCTGTAGCTGAGCCGGTTTCCCTGGCCTCGGCTTTACCCCCGGTGGATCTACCCTCCTTAGCCCGGACTTTTGCCCCCAGTTGCCGCTCCCCGGTCCCGGCGGCCGGACCGCCGGTTATAGTTTCCCCGCCAGCCGATTTCACCAGCTCAAAATCCACCTGGCGGGCTTCAACGCTAACCCTGGCCACCACTACCTCCACCGGTTGGCCGATGCGAAAGATCCTGCCGGTATGTTCGCCCACCAGGGCCATCTGGTCTTCCTGGTAATGGTAGTAGTCGTCCGTAAGGGTGGAGACATGAACCAGGCCCTCGACGGTATTTTCCAGCTCGACGAAGAAGCCGTAGGGTACCACCCCGCTGATTACACCGGGGAAAGTCGTGCCCACATGGCGTTCCATATACTGGACCTTCTTCATATCCAGGGCTTCCCGCTCGGCCTCCTCGGCCACCCTTTCCCTTTCCGAAGACTGGCTGGCAGCCAGGGCGACGAAGGCATCCAGTTCCGCCAGGTGCTCCGCCTTGATCCCCCCGCGGGACCAGGTCTCCCGGAGGATGCGGTGCACCACCAGGTCCGGGTAGCGGCGGATGGGTGAGGTAAAGTGGCAATAGTAGGGTGAAGCCAGGCCAAAGTGCCCCAGGCACTGGCCCGCGTAGCGGGCGTGCATCATGGAGCGCAGCAGGACGGTGCTGATAACCCGCTCCTCCGGCCGGCCCTTAACGGCAGCCAGGATCTCCTGGAAAGCCCGCGGTTTAACCCGGCCTTCCCGGTCGGGCTGGACCTTGAGCCCAAAGAAGGCCAGGAAGTTGTTGAGCTCTTCCAGTTTATCCGGCGCCGGCTCTTCGTGAACCCGGTAAATGGCCGGGACAGCCAGCTCGTAAAGGTGCCGGGCCACCACTTCGTTGGCGGCGATCATGAACTCTTCAATAATCCCTTCGGCTACCGACCGCTGCCGGGGGATGATGGCCACCGGCAGACCCTGGTCGTCAAGTTGTACTTTCGCCTCCGGGAAGTCAAAATCGATGGCCCCCCGTTTCTCGCGTTGGTGGCGTAAAAGGGCTGCCAGGCGGGCCATGAGTTGAAAATCCGCCACCAGATCCCGGTAGCGCTCCTTAAGCTCCGGGTCACCCTCGGCCAGGATGCGCCGCACGGCGTCGTAGGTCATCCGTTCCTGCACGCGGATCACCGAGGGAAAAAGCTCGTAGTTCTTCACCCGGCCCGCAGGCGTCACAGTCATCAGGGCAGTCAGGGCCAGGCGGTCCTCACCGGCGTTTAAGGAACAGATGTCGTTGGACAGGCGGGTCGGTAGCATGGGGATGACCCGGTCGACAAAGTAAACACTCGTCGCCCGCTGGAAGGCCTCTTTATCCAGGGCGCTGCCCTCCCGGACGTAAAAGCTGACATCGGCGATATGTACCCCCAGCAGGAAATCGCCGCCGGGCAAAAGAGCCAGGGATACGGCGTCGTCCAGGTCGCGGGCGTCGGCCCCGTCGATGGTTACCAGGCGCCAGTCCCTGAGGTCCCGGCGACCGGCCAGTTCCCGGGGGCCAAATTCCTTGCTCAACCCCTCAGCTTCCTGTAAAACCGCCGGGGGGAATTCCGGTTCCAGGCCGTACTTTTTGATGATGCTTAAAACATCCACTCCCGGCTCACCAGTCTGACCCAGGACCTGGACTACCTGGCCCTCGGGGTTACGCCGCGCCTCGGGCCAGCGGGTAATCTCTACCACGACCTTATCTTTATCCCTGGCGCCCAGGTCAGCCCCGGCAGGGATGATGATGTCCTGGTGCAGGTGGATGTCATCGGGAATGACGAAATCCAGGTGGCGGGTGGCATCAAAGGTACCCACCACCCGCCGGTTAACCCGCTGCAGGACGCGGATAATCTCCCCCTCCGGCCTGCGCCCGGTAGCGCCGGGCAAAATCCGGGCCAGGACCAGGTCGCCGTGCATGGCGCCGCCCATGTTAATGGCGCTGATATAGACATCGGCCTGCTCCTTTTCCCGCGGGACGACAAAGGCGAAGCCTTTGGGGGAAGCCTGGAGGCGGCCGCTGACCAGGCCCATCTTCTCCGGCAGGCCGTATTTATCCTTGCGGGTGCGGACGATATAACCTTCTTGCTCCAGGGAATGTAAAAAAACCCGGAAGGCTTCCTCATCCTCCCCGCCCAGGGCAGCCATCAACTCTGCTGCCGTGAGGGGCCGGTAGGAGCGAGCGCGCATGAGGGTAAGTAGTTCGTCACGATCCATTTAAGTTCCCTTTCTGTCAGATTTCAATCCATATTTATTATGCAACCAGCGAGCATTAAAAAAATACCCGGATCACCACCGGGTACAGTAATTTTATAATCCCAGTTCAGCGGCTATCCCCTGCATGGCCTCCAGGCCGATGTGGAAAAAATCCTCCAGGGTCAGCCCCAATTCGCTGCAGGCGGCCATGGTCTCCCGGTTGGCCCCGCGGGCGAAGGATTTTTCATGGTAACGGTTAAGTAAAAAGGGTACGTCGACAAGGGCCAGCTTTTTCTCCGGGCGGATTAGGGCCGCAGCGACAATTAACCCCGTCAGGGGATCGGTGGCGTAGAGGGCCTGGCTCAGGCGGTCTTGTCGTGGCAGGCCGTGGCGTTCATTATGGGCCTTGACGGCATAGATTACATCCTCGGGCAGGCCCTCCTGGGCCAGCATCTCCGCCCCTACCAGGCTATGGCGGTCAGGTTCGTCTTTGGTAGTCTCATAATCGATGTCGTGGAGCAGGCCGGCCACAGTCCACTTCTCTTCGTCTTCCCCCAAATGCCGGGCCAAGGCAGCCATGACAACCCCTACGGCCAGGCAGTGCTTGCGCAGGTTTTTATTTTTAATATGCTTTTCCATTAGCTTCCGGGCTGCTTCTCGATCCATAGCTTCCCATCCCCTCGCGACCTAAAAAAATTGGGCCTTATTGCCCGTTAACAGCTCATTTCCTACAGCTCATATCCTATCATATAATCGATAGAAGCAGGGTAAACACGATAAATATACCCGCCAGAACGGCAGAAATCCGGGCCAGGAAATCATCCAGGCCTTTTTTCTTGCCAAAGATAGCTTCGGCGCCGCCGGCAATGGCGCCGGACATTCCGGCACTGCGACCTGACTGCAAAAGAACTGTGGCTATCAGCCCCAGGGCCACCAGCATATCGAGAATCAGGATAATGGTGTGTAGCAACAACTTCACCTCCCTGCTGTGCCACTATAACGCCATCATTGTACCAAAAATACGCCGGTTTAAGCAAGAAAAAACGTAAAGCTTCCTGAGGAACTCAACCCCCGCCTCCCGGGCAGAAAAAACTCGAAAACCGTGTTAAACGAAGGTAAAAAAAACTTTAAGATTTTGTGTATACATGATACAATGTTCTTAACACATGAAGGG
>JASUSX010000104.1 GCA_030445875.1 Clostridia bacterium | reverse complement strand
CCTTTGACCAGGGGGTGCTGCCGCAGGTAATCCTGCAGGGCCAATCTTAAAGCGCCGGTCCCTTTACCATGGATCAAGCTCACCCGGTTAAGACCGGCCAGGACAGCGTCATCCAGGTAGGCATCTACCTGGTGGCAGGCCTCTTCCACCGTCAAGCCGCGCAGGTCGATCTCCGGGCTGATGGTATCGCTGCTGACTGCTTTGACCGTCCAACCGGACCGGGCTGGCTCCCGGGCCGGTTTTTCTTTCCGGTTGGTGGGGGTAGTCTTTTCGGCCCGCCGTAGTTCTTTCACGGGAACAGTGACCTTCAGGGCACCCACCTGGACCAGGACCTCCCCCTGGTCGCCGGGAGGTTCCAGGACTTCCCCGGCCTGGCCCCAGGCCAGGAGATAGACCCGCTCTCCGGCCTGCAGGTTGGCCGGGGGTTCGTCGCCGGCTGCCGGCTGGTATTGCTCCAACCCGGCTTCTACGGTGTCATCCAGCTCCTTCAATTGCTGCCGCGCCCTGGTGACCGCCTGCTGCTGGCCGCGCAGGCTTTCTTCAGCCAGGGCCTTCTCGATGCCGGCCATGATCTCCCGGATCTCGGCCCTGGCCCGCCGCAAGAGTCCCCTGGCTTCCTGGCGGGCTTTTTCCATCTGCCGGGCGGCCTGCTGCTGCCACGCTTCTTTAGCTTGCTCTATCTCCGCCCGGGCCATCTCAGCCTGGCGGCGCAATACCACCGCTTCCTCCCGGTCGCGGGCGCTGGCGCGCCGGTCTTCGGTTAAGGCAGCAATAAGGCGACTGACCCGCTGGTTTTCTTCGCCCAGGAGGCTGCGGGCACGTTCGATGACGGCCGGAGCCAGGCCCAGGCGGGCGGCGATAATAAAGGCGTTGCTCTCGCCCGGGGTACCGATGACCAGGTTGTAGGTGGGCTGCAGGGTACGGCTGTCAAACTCCACGGCGGCATTTTCCACCCGCGGGGTGGCATAGGCGTAGGCTTTAAGCTCGCTGTAGTGGGTGGTGGCCACCGTCCGGGCCCCCACTCCGGTGAGGTAGTCCAGGATGGCCATGGCCAGGGCGGCCCCTTCCGTAGGATCCGTGCCGGCCCCCAGTTCGTCCAGGAGGACCAGACTGCCCGGCGTTACCTGGTTTAAGATGGTGACAATCTGGCCCATATGGGCGGAAAAGGTACTGAGGGATTGCTCGATACTCTGCTCGTCGCCGATATCGGCGTAGACGGCGGCCGTGGGATCGACCTCTGTCCCCTCTGACGCCGGGAGGTGCAGGCCGCACCCGGCCATGAGGGTAAACAGGCCCACCGTTTTCAGGGTTACCGTCTTGCCCCCGGTGTTGGGGCCGGTGATGACCAGGGTATCAAAGTCCTCCCCCAGGGGCAGGCTGACGGGTACCACCCGTTTCCCCAGCAGCGGGTGCCGGCCCTCTTTGATACGCCAGCGCCCTTCATCATTCAACTGCGGCTCTATGGCCGCCATCTCCTGGCTGAGCCGGCCTTTAGCCAGGGTAAAGTCCATCTCTCCCAGGGCCACCAGGGTATTCTCCAGCCCCTCCTTTTCCTGGCCGACCAGGTTGCTCAAGTGCTGCAGGATGGCCTCCACTTCCCGCGCCTCGGCGGCCTGCAGGCGGCGCAGCTCGTTATTCAGTTCCACCAGGGCCATGGGTTCGATAAAGAGGGTGGCACCGCTGGCCGACTGGTCGTGGATTAGCCCCGGCACCTGGTGGCGGTACTCCTGCTTTACCGGCAATACATAACGGTCGCCCCGGATGGTGTACAGGTTATCCTGGAGGTATTTCTGCATTTCCGTAGAACGCAGGTAGCCATCCAAGCGTTCTTTAATCCTCTCCTGGGTCCGCCGGACCAGCTGGCGTAGAGTCGAAAGCCGCGGCGTCGCCTGGTCCAGAACCTCGCCCTCGGGGCCAATGGCCTGGTTAATAGCCTTTTCCAGGGGGCGGAAATCGCCCAGGCTGCCAGCCAGTTCCTGGAGCAGGGGCCAGGGACCCTCCAGGCCCAGGAAGAACTGACGCACCCGCCTGGCGGTGGCCAGGGTGGCGGCTACCCGCAACAAATCCGGCCCCTCCAGGAGCCCGCCCACAGCCGCCCGGGCCACCTGAGGGCGGATATCATAGATATTATGCAAAGGGATATCGGGATAGCGCCGCAGCACCTGTTCCGCCTCGCTGGTGGCCTGGAGGCGCCGCCGGGCCACCTCCAGGTCCCGGGACGGTACCAGGGAGCGCACCAGCTCCGCCCCCAGGGGGGAGATGCATTGCCCTTCCAGCCGCTGCAGGATTTTATCCAGTTCCAGTTTGCTATAAGTCTTGCTCAACATCTTTACCTCCATTTTACCCCGGCCTATCCCCTGGAAAAACAAAGTTCCTGATCTGGTTAACCGCCAGATCGGGAACTTGTTTTACCGCCATTGCCCCTTTCTAAATCAGCCAGTTTACCTTGCAGGTCCCAAACTTCCAGGCCGGTAATAATTGTAAAATGTTTGGGGTTAGTTGTTAAGAGCGGTACCTGGAGTTGTAAGGCCGTGGCGGCAATTACCGCATCAGCCAGGCTGGTAGTAAATCCCTGGGCCCGCAATGCCCGGGCCAGCAACCCCGCCTTCGTAGCCAGCTTTTCATCGAGGGGAATTACCTTTATTCCTGCAAAAAATTGGCGGGTTGGTTCTATCTCCCGTTCCCTGGCTCCCTGCCAGATCTCGGTAACGCTCACCGCCGCTACAGCCAGCTGGCCTCCATCAACTAAAAAGTTAAAAAGTTCCATCATGCCGGCTAGATTACGGAGATGGGCAATGATTGGCCCCGTATCCAGCAAGCAAGCGAATCTGCCCGTAGATGGATCTTCAATCAATATTCTTCCACCCAGCCCTGGTCTCTTCCACATATTTCTTAATATCAGCGATGGTTTGTAGTTCCGGGTGGTCTTCTTGCCGCCAGGACCCGGCACTTTTCTTCAAACCCCGGCGGGCGCGGTCCCGCGCTACATACTCCCGCATCCCAGCAGTTATATAAGCGCTGAGGTTGGAAGTCAAATGTTTCAATTCCATTGCTAGATCCTCCGGCATGGTAATGGATATTTTAACGGTCTTCATGCCCCCCGCCTCCCAATCCCATAATACTACATTAAAGTCCTACTTGCAAGTAATACCAGATCTATACCACGCCCCGGAAGTAGTGGCCGCGGGTGATGCCGGCCGGGGCCAGGGCCGCCGCCTCCCTGGCCAGGGCCGCCAGGGTATCCTCCTCTTCCCGGGTCCCCAGAGCGGCCAGGGCTTCCCGGTAGAGACTGGTCACCCTGCGGATATATCCCGGTGGCTTTTCCCTGGCCTCGATGCGGATCCAGTCCAGGCCCAGGGCGGCGATTTCTCCCAGGTGGTCGAGCAAGGAGATTTCTTTGGCATTGTAGATATAAAAGCGGCAGTGCCGATCGGACCTGACCGGGAAGACCAGGCCCAGGCGATCTTTAAGGCTAAAACGCCCCCGGCGGCAGGGAGCGGTGCAGGCCTGGCCCGGCCTTTTGCCCCCCAGGCGCGCCCCCACGACACAATGGGCGGCGATCATGAGGGGTAAGGCACCATGGACTATGGCCTCCACCGCTAAAGGCGCTACCAGCCCCCGCAACTGCTCCAGGTTTAGTTCCGGGGAAAGGGTCACCCCTTTAAGCCCTGCCTCCTTGAGGGCCTTAAGGGTCCAGGAATTAAAGGCATTGAAATGGTAGTCGCCCCATCCGGCCAGGTTGTGTTCCTTTAAGATCTCCAGGCCACCCGGGCCGGCAACAAGGAAGAGGCGCGCCCCCGTAGCGGCCAGTCCCTCCAGTTGCCGGGTTACGGCCCGGGCTTCCGTCTCGTGCCAGATCCGTGGCAGGGCGGGGATGACTTCGGCACCCTTATCCCTGGCTGCAGCTACGAGTTCCCGGATCCTGGCCGCTTCCGGGGGATCCTGGCCCTGCCACACCTCGCCGGCCAGGTAAACCCGTTGCGCCCCGGCGGCCAGGGCGGCCCGGGCCCCCTCCAGGTCACCGGCAGCCACTGCCAGGCGCGGCGGCCTGAAACCCTTCTCCCCCTGACCACTCTTCCGGTTTTCTTCCCTCCTGGCCCCGGGCCTACCCCGGTTGGCCAATGCCAGGAGAGCGTCCCGGCTGGTCTCAAATTCTTTCCGGGACGGCGCCCGTTGCGGCCAGGCTTCCTGGCGTACCTGGCGCAGCTTAGCTATGGCTTCCCGGCGGAGGTGGTTTAATTCGCTTAAAGGTACCATCACCGGCCCGGCCAGGTGCGCTTCCAGGGACCCCAGTTCGTAGGGAGTATCGCCCAGGCGGCCCAGTTGCCCTGCCAGGACGGCTTCGTCCAGGGGGTGGCGCTCGGCCACCGCGGCGGCAATCCCCGTCCGGGCCTGGGCGCGGTACCCGGCGGGGTCGGTAACCTCCAGGCGTAAAGGTTCTCCCGGCCGGCCTTCAACTACCATGGCCAGCGGCAGCCGGCGCTCCCCCCGGGGGGAGGTATAGGTACGCCGCACTTCCTGCAGGAGTTCTATATCGCTGGTCTTGAAGATCCTGTCCCCCAGCCGGGTGGAAGGGGGCAAGTCCAGGGCCACCGTCTGCCCCGCCGGTGCGGAGGTTACCTCCTTGCCATCCTGCCAGATATGGTGCACTACTACCCCCTGGTGGCCGCCCCGGCTCACCCAGACCTCCAGGCCGTCCCCCTGGTGGAGGGGGGCTTCCAGATGCACCAGGAACCGCTCCCCCTGGCGCCGGCCGGCCCGGCCCAGGTAGAGACCGCGGTTGCTGGGCCGGCCGTAACTCATGAGCTCAGCCCCCGGGTCCCCTTCCAGGTAGCCCGGCGTAAAGTCACGGTTAAAGATCTGGGCTACTGCCCTTTCTTCCTCCGGCAGCACCTGGAAGCCCTCCGGATCTGCCAGGTAGCGGTCGATTATCCTGCGGTAGGCACGGGTCACTACGGCTACATATTCCGGTCGCCGCATACGGCCTTCAATCTTAAAAGCCCTGGCCCCGGCAGCGATTAACTGCGGCACCCGGTCCAGGGTATAGAGGTCGCGGGTGCTTAAAAGGTGTTCAGGTTTGGCCTCCAGGGGCCGGCCCCTTTCGTCCACCAGGGTGTAGGCCAGGCGGCAGGGCTGGGCGCAGCGGCCACGATTACCGCTGCGCCCGCCCACCATGCTGCTAAACAAGCACTGGCCGGAATAGGAGAAACAGAGGGCACCGTGGACAAAGGTCTCCAACTCGATCTCCACCTGGCGGCTGATGGCCGCGATGTCAGCCAGGGACAGCTCCCGGCCCAGGACGACACGCTTAAAGCCCCGCTCCTGTAAAAACCTGGCCCCGGCGGCGCTTGTTATGGTCATCTGGGTGCTGCCAATGAGGGGTAGCTCCGGCAAGAGCCGCCGGCTCAAATCCGCCAGACCCAGGTCCTGGATGATAATGCCGTCCACCCGCGCTTTAGCCAGGAAATAGAGGTAGTCTACTGCCTCCGGCAGCTCCCGGTCATCCAGGAGGATATTGACGGTCACATAGACGCGGGTATCGCGCTCATGGGCGTAGTCCAGGGCTGCCAGGAGTTCTTCCGCGCTGAAGTTGGTCGCCCCCTCGCGGGCGTTGAACTGCCTTCCCCCCAGGTAAACGGCGTCGGCGCCGTTGGCTACCGCCGCCTTAAAGGCCTCCATGCTGCCAGCCGGGGCCATAAGTTCCACTTTGGTCATTAGTGCCACCTCAAGGCATATTATACCCTATAATCTGTTTCAGTGCTCCATCTTTCAGCGTGCTACATGAGTATAATTAAGGGTTAAATCAAAAGAGGGATAGAGTCCTGCGTAATACTACGCGGTCTACCCCTCTGCAAATATATTCAACGTGACGTATAGACCTTTTCTAGGGTTATATTTTTTTATTGAGCTCCCTGGTTAGTAGACTGGGCTGCCAGAACCTGATCTGGAGTTGGTTTTTTGAGCCTGGCAGCAGCAATTACATCATCAATCCGCAATAACATTGTCGTAACTTGACTGGCCGAATCAATGGCTACCTTTTTGACGCGTAAAGGCTCAATTACTCCTAGATTATACATATTTTTTACTTGACCATCATAAACATCCAGGCCCATCTGAAAACCATACTTTTCATTCTGAGTCTTCATAGCAATCAGGGTGTCAATAGGGTCAAAACCGGCGTTTTCCGCCAGGGCTGTCGGAATTACCTCTAAAGCTTCCGCAAAAGCCTCAATAGCCAGCTGCTCCCTTCCCCCTACGTACTTGGCATAGTTTTGCAAACGCTTTGATAGCTCTATTTCTACTGCGCCACCCCCAGGCAACACTTTTCTGTCTTCAAGGGCTGAGCCAACAGCTCCCAGACAATCCTCCACAGCCCTTTCCACTTCCTCCGCAACCTGCTTTGTCTCGCCCCGTATTAAAATACTAACAGCTTTGGGGTTACGACATTCTTTTATAATTGTCATGAAGTCATCGGCCACCTTGACCTCTTCCACAATACCGGCAAAACCCAGATCCGCTTCCGTTAAATCCTCAAGGTTAACTATGATATTAGCCCCTGTTGCCCGGGCCAGTTTCTCCATATCGCTCTTTTTTATCCTACGCAGGGCCATTATATTTTCTTTAGCCAGATAATACTGCGCTAAATCATCAATATTTCTGGTTGATATAACTACATTTGCTCCTGAGTTTTTAATATATGAGATCATATCTTGGAGCATACCCTTTTGCTCTTCCGCAAAAGCCCTGAGTTGTGAAGGGTCACTAAATCTGATCTGAGAAGTAGCTTCTTTGCTAGAAATATCGAGGGGGACATTGATTAAAGCGATTCTGGCATTCTCCACCCTTTGGGGCATACTATGATGGGCCTTTTCTTTATCGATAACTATCCCCTCAAAGTACTCTGTTTCATTAATATTAGCGCCTTCTTTTACAGCAACCTTGATCTGTTCCCCATTCACTGTCAAGGAGCCATTTTCACCACTAATAACCGTTTTTAAGGCGGTAACAATTATCGGCGCCAGATGTTCCTTGGCTTTTTCAACGCCCTTTCCCGTCATGGTAGTCATGGCGATCTTTTTTAGCGTTTCTTCATCATCTAACGCAATATCCATAGCTAAAGAGTCAAGGATCTCTTTGCTTTTTTCGGCTGCCATTTGATAACCATTGGCAATTATCGTTGGATGGATTCGCTGGTCTAATAGCTCTTCAGCTTTTTTTAGCAATTCACCGGCAATTACTACGGCTGTAGTAGTACCATCTCCGGCAGCTATTTCTTGCGTCCGGGCAACATTAATCATCATATTAGCAATAGGGTGATCAATATCCATTTCCCGCAAAATTGTTGCCCCATCATTAGTAATGGTAACATCACCCAGGGAATCGACCAGCATTTTATCCATACCCCTGGGACCCAGGGTTGTCTTAATCGTTTCGGCAACCAGCCTCGCGGTAACAATATTCATCCTGTGGGCGTCTTTACCAGAGGTTCGCTGTACGCCTTCAGCAAATATGGAACTACTTGATCCATTTTTCTGCACCGTCGTTTGGAACACCCCCATATGCAAAATT
>JASUSX010000103.1 GCA_030445875.1 Clostridia bacterium | reverse complement strand
GGGATGATGGTTTTTGATAAGATAGAAACAGCCCTGGAGGTAGCTCAAGAGCTGCAAGAAAGGGGGATTACCCCTGCGGCCCTGGAGTTCGAAGTCTGCGCGCCGGAGGCCACCCGCGCGGCTGCAGACTATCATAAAGAGCTTTATGTAAAAGATGCGGAAATGGCGATTATCTGTGAGGTAGACGGGAATCCGGCCAGCGTAGCCTGGGAGTACGGCCAGGTTCAGGAGGTGGCTCGTAGGTATGCTCGGGCCTGGCGGGGCGCCGATGACCCGCCGGGGGTCAAAATACTTTGGGAGGCCATTGACGCCATTGAAACCTTTAGCTCCAAGGTGCGGGAGGGGGCCAAGCGCAGCCCGGGGGGAGAGGATATCTGCGTCAAAATAGACCGCCTGCCCGCGGTATTGCGGGAGATGCAGGCCATTGCCCGGGATAACGGTATCGGCATCGTCAACTTTGGCCACCTGGGCCAGGGGAATATCCACTCGGGGCTCCTGGTGCACATGGATGACCCGGCGGAAACAGAGGGTGCCCGACGGACCATCGAGGCGATTCACCGCCTGGCGCTGCGGGAGCGAGGGGCTACTACCGCGGAACATGGTGTCGGACTGGTGCGGGTCCCTTATATGGTCGAGGAACACGGGCGGGCTTTAGATTACATGGCTGCAGTGAAGAGGGTCTTTGATCCCCACGGCATCTTGAACCCGGGTAAAATCTGGCCCCTGCCGGACGCACCCGCCAGGGGGTGATCAAATGCTACACCACGGCCTTACTCAGCAAGCCTTATGGTATGCCCAGAAATGTAACTCCTGCGGTTTTTGCCGGGCCGTCTGCCCGCTCCTCGAAGAAATTGGGCCGGAGAGTGCCGCCCCCCGGGGGAGGGTTTTCCTGGCCGGCGAGATCCTGGCCGGGAGGATGGCTGTGACCCCAGCGGTAGCGGCGCGCCTGGGACAGTGCCTGGTCTGCCGTCATTGCCTGGCCATCTGCCCCACCGGGGTCAGGGTAGACCTGGTTATGATGGCAGCCCGCGCTTTAATAAAGGAAACCGTGGGCGCGGAGCGGTTAAAGGTTATAATCCTCAAATCCCTGGCCAGCCGCTGGCAGCTTATCTCGGCAATAGCTGCTCTGGTTGCGCCTCTACAGGGTATTGTTGGCCGGCGGGTCGAGGGCGGGCAGGCGTTACGGCTGAACTGGCGGGGTATGGCCGGCAGGACACTGCCGGTACTGAAAGCCCAACCTTTCTTAAAAAACTATCGTAGCCACAACCGGGCACATACCCCAAAGGCAGGCAGGCGGGTGGCCTTCTTTGCCGGATGTTTTGTCAACTTCGTGGATCCGGAGATCGGCTACGCTACGGTCCGGGTTTTAGAGGAAAACGGCATCGAGGTGGTTATTCCCCAGGGGCAAACATGTTGCGGCACGCCCATGCTGGCTGCTGGCCAGCTGGACCTGGCCCTGCCGGCTATCCGAAAAAATATTGATGCCCTGCTAGCCGTAGAAGCAGAGGCCATAGTCACCAGTTGCGCCAGTTGCGGTACCTCCCTTAAGGAATGGTGGGGGGATGTCCTGGCGGTGGAGGACGACGCTGTATACCTGGCCAGGGCGCGGGAAGTAGCCCGCAAAACCTGTGATATTAGCGAGTTTCTGGCGGAAAGGGTGGAACTTAAACCGCCGCCGGGATTAAAAACCCCCTTAAAAGCTACTTATCATGACCCCTGCCACCTGGCCCAGGGCCGCAATATCCGTTCCCAACCCCGGGCGCTTCTCAGTAAAATACCCGGTCTAAACCTGGTCGAGATGGCGGGGGCGGATGATTGCTGCGGTTGTGGCGGCTTTTTCAGCTATGACGAGTACCCCCTGACCAGGCGCGTAAACGAGAAAAAGATTAAGAACATTGCCGCGACCGGGGCGGAGGTGGTTCTCAGCGGCTGTCCGGGATGCAACCTGCAGATCCGGGACGGGATGAACCGTTTCCAGATTCCTGGTGAGGTGTGGCATACCGTGCAAATCCTGGACCGCGCTTACCGCGGGGTATGAGGGCCGGGCTGGCCAGGAGGGGGGTGATCTGCTGCCGGACAGGTGTGTCGAGGGGAAGATCAGGCCAGGGGAAGGAAAGAGTTATTTCACGAAAGGAGTGAATAATCAACATGAGGACCGGGGTCCTGATAGCGGTCATTATCTATGAGTTTGTTGTAACCGTGGGCGTGGGGCTTATCCTGGCCATGCGCCAGAGGGGTGCCAGGGAAGAATTCCTGCTGGCTGGCCGTGATATGCCCGCCCCAATTCTGGGAATTACCATGGCCCTCACAGTTTTAGGTACGGCCCACATCCTGGGGCTTTTCGAGAACGCCTGGTACCTGGGGGCCGCCAGCATCTGGTTTGGCATTGCCCATGTTCTCCTGTTGACCATCATTTGCCTGACCACCGGCCAGTGGGCGCGCAAACTGGAAGTGGCCACAGCCCCCGAGTTCGTGGAAAGGATCTATGACCAAAAGACGCGAATAATTGTCACCTGCGTCATGGCGGCCATGATCTGGGGCATCCTCACCCTGGAGACCCAGGGGTGCGGCATCATTATCGCCGCCCTGACGGGTTGGAAGATCCAGCATGGGGCTTTACTGGGAGCTGTAGTAGGCATACTTTACGTTCTGTTAGCGGGAATGACCCAGATCGGCTGGGTGAATTTGATTAACACCATTGTCATGTACCTGGGTGTCATTATGGCTGTTATTGTCCTGGCCCTCCATATCCCGGGGGGATGGGGTCATGTGGAGACCTTCTACGCCAGCAGTGCCGATAAATGGATGCTCAGTATCATGGGTACGCCGGAGGTTCTCCTGACCTTCGGCCTGGGGGTAACCTGCTCGGTGGCCTTCAGCCAGAGTATCACCCAGAACCTGATGCAGCCCGCCCTGTCGGCGAAAAGCCCTGATACCGTTAAGAAGGCGCTTTTATGGGCCGCCCCCGTAAACGGGCTTTTCGGCGTGTTCACGGTAGCCATTGGCATGGCCGCCAAAAGCCTGCCCCAGTTTGCCGCCGGCGGTCCTAAAATGGCGGCTCCCACGATGATCGTCGAGCTCCTCCCCGATTGGGCCACGGCCTGGCTGCTGGCTGCCTTTTTAGGGGCTGTATTATCGACCTACGCCATGGTCAGCCTGACCCCGGCCACCTTATTTGTCAAGGACATTTGGGTGCCCCTGTTTAAGCCCGATGCCAGTGAGGCCTACCAGGCCAATATGGTGCGGGTCGTCCTGGTGGTCCTGGCCCTGCTGGCCCTGATCCCGGCCGCCTCCCTGCCGCCTATTGTGGCCTCCATTTCCTGGCTCTTCTCCTGGATGGTGCCCCTCTTCTGGTTTGTCATCTTTGGCCTGTTCTGGAAGCGATCTGTTGGCGCCATTCTGGGTACCCTGGTCATTTCCTGGATCGCCAATTGTATCTGGTCCTTCACCTCACTGCCGGCGGCTTTGCACATGGAGACCATCCCCAACGCCTATATCGCCCTCCTGGTCACCTTTGTAGTAGGCATTATTTTGCAGCTGATACTGCCAGGGAAACCAGGGCTTTTCACCAGGGCGGCAATGGATAGCGCATCCCCGGGCTTAAAGGCTTAAGTCAGGAAAGGGAGGGAGAACGATGCTAGTAGTTAAATGGCTGCTAGAAACGTTGGTTTGCGTTTTTGTCATCGTGGGGATTGGGTTCTGGTTATCTTCCCTGGGCGGCAAAAAGGTATGAAAGGAGAACTACCATGGCAGAGATTGTTCTGACTAAAATGTGGATGATAATGATCGTGGGCATGATGGTCCTTTACGGGGTTTTTGCAGTGGTGGGTTTAAGCCGTAAGCGAGGATAATTGAGATATAGCCAGGAAGGGGGGTGGAACGATGCTATGATGCTATGTACCACCCCCCGTAATATCAAGGCAAACGTTTCATCTAATTTGATGCTTGAATTGCGGCATACGAACCGTTATTATATATAAAAACGATTGTGCAATCAAACCGCTTAAGGGGTATTAAAATGAAGGTAACGATTAAGGATGTGGCGGAGAAGGCCGGTGTTAATCCTTCCACGGTATCCAGGGTAATCAATGAGGACCCCAAGCTCTCGATCCGTGAAGAGACCAGGCAGCGCATTATGGATGTTATCCGGGAACTGGACTATCGCCCCAACGGCATAGCCCGTAGTTTACGCCTTAAATCGACGCGCACCCTGGGTATGATTATCCCTGACATTACCAACCCCTTTTTCCCCGAGGTGATCAAGGGGGCGGAGGGCGCTGCTGCGGAACGGGGTTTTAGCCTGATCCTCTGTAATACCGATGAGGAAGAGGAAAAAGAGAAAGCCTACCTCGAGCTTTTAGTTGAAAAAAAGGTGGACGGTTTCCTGGTGGCCACGGCTTCCAGCTATGACCGGACGGTGGAATTCCTGTCGGAAAAGGATTATCCCTTTGTGCTGGTAAACCGGCGCTCCCGGGATGCTACCGGGCGTTATGTGGTTGTAGACGACGTGGAAGGGGCGCGGATGGTTGTTGAGCACCTGGTAGAACTCGGGCACCGGCGGATTGCCCATATTGCCGGGCTGCTCTTTGCCGAAACCGGGCTCAACCGCCTGGAGGGTTACCGGGCGGCCCTCAATAACCGGCAGGTGGATTTCGACCCCGCTTATATGACTGAGGGTGGTTTCCGGGAGATTGATGGTTACCGTGCCGCCCAGCGGCTGCTGGACCTGCCCCGGCGGCCGACGGCTATCTTCGCGGCCAATGACCTGGTGGCCCTGGGGGCTTTAACTGCGGCCGCGGAACGGGGCTTGCGGGTGCCGGAGGATATTTCCATCGTGGGATATAACGATATTCCCATAGCGGAAAAGGTTACGCCACCCCTGACTACCATCCGTGTACCCTTGTACGACATGGGTTATCTGGCGGGCGAGATCCTGACCAAGATTATCCTGGGAGAAGAGGTGCCGGAGGACCGGGTTATTCTTAAACCGGAACTGGTAGTGCGCTGGTCCAGTGGTCAGGTGCCCGGGTAATCCGGAAGGCTGCCCTGGCCGGCCCTGGGACCACGGCGGGCTACCGGCAGCCATCACCGCCACCCCCGCCCGAGCAAATAGGGCGGAAATGGCCGGAACTCTTTCCTGCCACCGGGCCTAATCAGCCGGCGCAACATATACCGTCTTCTGGTGGTCGTAAATAACCATCCCCGGTCGGGCGCCGGGTGGTTTGCGGACGTGCTTAACCAGGGTGTGATCCACGGGTATCCGGCTGGACTGGCCGGCGCGGCTGTAGCGGGCCGCCAGGCGGGCGGCCATCTCCAGGGTGGCGGCGGGCACGTCCCGTCCCTCAGCGCGGATGATGACATGGGAACCGGGGATGTCTTTGGCGTGGACCCAGATGTCGCTGTCTGCCGCGAACTTGAGGGTTAACCAGTCATTCTGGCGGTTGTTTTTGCCCACGAGGATCTTAAAACCGTCGGGGGAAGTGAATTCCAGGGGCTGCGAGGGCCGGGCAGCCTCTTTTTTATTGTTTTTCTTCCCGGGTTTACCGGGCTTTTCTTTTTCCTGGGGCAGGTAGCCGGACTGGCGCAATTCCCGGCGGATTTCTGCCAGGTCTTCCTGGGTGATGGCTATGCCCAGGGCCTGGGCGATACTTTCCAGGTAGGCTATTTCCGCCCGGGTTTGTTCCAGATGTGCGGCTGCCTGGCGGGCGGCGCTGCGGGCCTTATTGTAACGCTGGAAATACCGCCGCGCGTTTTCGGCCGGGGTGAGGGCCGGATCGAGTTCAATAGTTACGGCTTCACCAGCCGGTTCATAGAAATTGGTAGTTGTAAAGGTGGTTTGACCCTTTTCCAATTGGTAGATATTGGCGGTAATCAGTTCCCCCGCCAGGCGAAACCTCTTCGCCTCCGCAGCCCCGGCCACGGTGGCGGCCTGGAGGCCTTCTTTTTTATAGCAGCGCTTTAATTCCCTTTCCAGGATATGCTCTAAACTGCGCCGGGCACCCTCCAGGAGCTGCTGTTCCCGCCGGTGCTGGTAAAAACTATCGCAGGCCGCCGATGGGCTGGCAAAGGGCACCTGCTGCTGACCCTGATACTGGGTTAGCTCCAGGGCGGCAAAGGCCAGGGGCTGCCCGGCCGGTGCCAGGACCACGGCAGGCCGCCAGCCGGAGGGGGTGGTAGAGGCCAGTACCCCCTGCAGGGCCTGGTAGAGGCGGGTCAGCTCGTACGCACCGCAGTTCTCCGCGGTTGTCCCGCCGGGGATGCCGGCCCGGCAGGTCACCTCCCGGGCGGTCTCCGGCCCCAGGCCGGCCAGCTTGGCTACCAGGAGGCGCTCCAGGGGGGTGTCCAGGCTGCCTTCCAGAAGAAGACGAGCCAGGGTTTCGTCGCTGATTTGCCGGGGGTCGGTTTTGGCCTGGGCCGGAGGCGGGATATAAGGGCGTCCGGGAAGGACCTCCCGGTGGCGGCTGACGGCGTGGGTGTAGCGGCGGGCAGCATCAATAATGTTGCCTTCGGGGTTGAGCAGGATGATATTGGAGTGCTTCCCCATAATCTCGACGATTAACCTCCGGGCTGCCGGCCGGCCCAGCTCATCGGTGGTCTGGAAATGTAACTCCAGGACCCGCTCCAGGGCCGGTTGTTCCACTGCGGTCAGGGTCCCGCCCTCCAGATGCTTACGCAGGACCATGCAAAAGAGGGGCGGGTTAGCAGGATTGGTGAAGCTGGCCGCTGTTAGATGTACCCGCGCCTGGTCGGCCAGGCTGCAAAGCAGTAGCTTCCTGGTGTCGCGGCCCCGGCGCAGGTGGAGGATTATTGTTTCCTTTTCCGGTTGAAAAATGCGGTCGACCCGACTACCTATGAGGGCGGTGAGCTCTTCCTTGATGGCGGCCAGGAAGAGACCGTCAAAAGCCATAACAAAACGCTCCTTTGAATATTAGATATGCGCCTTAAATATACCACATACCTGGGGAACTGGAAACCGCGTGGAAGGCTGTTCTTTTCTTCCAGGGACAGGCATAGACTGATGGTGATTCTGGAAGAAAGAAAGGGCGAGGGAAATGGAAGCACGTCCATGGTACCGGTTAAGTCCTGCAGAGGCCCTGGCGACCCTGGGCTCCAACAGCCAGCAGGGCCTGGCGGAGAGGGAGGCCCGTCGCCGCCTGGAAGAAACAGGCCCCAACCAGCTTAAAGGTAAACCCCAGGTGCCGCCTTACAGGATCTTCCTGGCGCAGTTTCAGGATTTCATGGTCCTGGTGCTGCTCGCGGCTACGGCCGTTTCGGCTTTTCTGGGTGAGATAGCTGATGCCGTTACCATTGTGGCCATCGTAGTTATCAATGCCGTCCTGGGCTTTATTCAGGAATACCGGGCTGAACGCTCCCTGGAGGCCTTAAAGGAGATGGCCGCGCCGGAGGCCAGGGTCCGGCGCGATGGCGAGGTGCGGCGGGTGCCGGCGCGGGAGATTGTCCCCGGGGATATTTTGCTCCTGGAAAGTGGCGACCGGGTGGCGGCCGATGCCCTGCTGATCAAAGCCAGTAACCTCCAGGCTGATGAAGCGGCCTTAACGGGGGAGTCGGTACCGGTCACCAAAAGGCCGGGGCCTTTGTCCGGGACGGTA
>JASUSX010000102.1 GCA_030445875.1 Clostridia bacterium | reverse complement strand
CTGCTGCAAGGGGTGAGGCAGGTTCCCTTCGGGCGCTGGTTGCGCCATTATACTTGTGTCGAACTCGGCCGGCTTCGGGCGCGGCCTTAACTCGGCCTTCGGCCTCAAACAGTCGGCCGCGCTTATCCTCAGCCGGCCTCGTTCTTCTGAACTAAGGGCAAAGGCGCCCTCCGGGAACCTGCCTCACCCCTATTATAACGCTTACACTATGATCCCCACCGGCGATGGCGTGCCATGACGTTTCTCATGTTTTAAGCTGGCCACGAAGTCGGCCAGGGTACGGGTCAGGTCGGCGGCGCTGTCGGGGCCCAGACTGGCGAAGATTACCCGTTCTGGCTCCAGGCCGGCCGCCTGCAGGCGTTGCTGCACGGCGGCGACCCGTTCCCGGGCCCGTTCGCTGCCATAGAGGTGGTGACAGGCCCCTGGATGGCAGCCCAGGACCACTACCCCCCGGGCCCCCTTTTCCAGGGCCGCCAGGATCAATTCCATACTCACCCGGCCCAAGCAGGGCACGGGAATTAATTTTGTAGAAGCTGGCAGGGACAGGCCCTCCCGGGTCGCCCGGTCGGCGGCCCGCCAGGCCGAGTGCCGGCAGCAGAAAGCTACAATCAGGTCTTGCCTTTCACCCATTACCGGAACACCTCCCCGGTTACCTTTGCCTGGAGCAACTCTGTATCGGTATATCCCGGCAGTTCCAGGGCATGGGCCGGGCACTCGGCTACACAGATACCACATCCCTGGCAGGAGCGAGTGCGGACCAGGGCCTTGCCTTGGACCACCATGGCCCCGTGGGGGCAGGTGCGGACGCAGGTCAAACAGGCGGCGCAAGCCGCGGTAGGCGGCCGGAAGGCAAAGGTTACGCCCTCTTTTTCCGGTTCCTTTACCTGGAGGAAGTCCAGGATTACCGTTGCTGCCAGCACAGCTGCCTGGCGGGCCTCCCCGGCCGGCAGCGGTTCCCTGCCGGCGGCAAGCAAAAAGACGCCCTTACGGTTAGTAGTCACCGGGCGGTTGTACAGGCTGTCCAGGCCGCTTACACTATCCGGTTTCCCCTGGCCGGCCTTCAGGCCCAGGCGTTGCCATAACCTGCAGGTAGCCGGGGTAGCGGTCAGCTCCTCCCCCACCGCTAGCAGGGCCGGGTGGAGTCGCTGGGGATGGCCCGCGGCCGCGGGTGACTCCTCCGTCACCCCGGGGGCCTGCCAGGTGGGAACCCTTACCTCCAGGGCCGCACCGTCCCAGGTAGGCGGGACCTCCGGCTTGATGAAAATGACCCCGGCCTCCCGCAGACTCCCGTAAAGGGCTTCCAGTTCCGGAGCGGCGGCCACCCGCATCTGCCGCGCCAGAAAGTAGAGGGGATGACCCGGTTCCAGCCTTGCCTGCAGGGCAACCAGGTTCCGCCAGGCCAGAGCATGGATGGCCGAGGAAGCATCGCCGCTAACGTCCAGCCAGAAGACTACCCCCCCTTCGCCCTTTAACCCTTCCATGACGCCGTCGCCGGATAGACCCCCTGGCAAGGGACCATCTTCGACCAGCGCGGGCTGCTGCTGGACTGAAGTTGATGCCCCTGCAGCCAGGGCCGCGGCCAGCTGCTGCTGGGTGAGAAGGAGTACACCATCCGGGGCTACAGGCGCCAGAGCCACCGGCAGGGTGGCAGCCAGGCGGGCCGCCAGGAGGATGGCCCCGGCCTGGAGGGTAATCACCCGCCGGCCATCTCCCACCACTACGCTGAAGGCGCCAGCGTCACCATCCGCTGCCAGGACCTCCAGGCCGGGAAGATAGGTAAACAGCTGGTTATTCTTTATTTCCTCCCAGAGGCCGGCAGCCAGATTGCCAGCCGGGTCGGCCGGGTCGAAAGCGCCATCGTCGTCCAGGAGGAGTACCCGGCAGCCCCCAGCGAGCAAACGCCGGGCCGCCAGCAGGGCGCTGGTACCCCGGCCCACCACCAGGATAGTGCCAGTAACTTCCCCTTCTGTGCCCCTGGTTACCCTCTCCGGTACTGTTTTTTCATCTTCCTGGAACCCGGTAGCCCGTGGTGTTTGTCCCGGATAAGCACCGGGAGCAGGCATCGCCCCTGCTGGGGTACCGGTAACGGGCAGGGTCTGCCCCGGTATACTACCACCTGCTATTTCCCCTGGCCCCTGGTTTTCAGCAGCTGCGGTCTGGCTTGCACCATCGCCGGCCAGCATCTCCCCGGCCAGGGCTGCCGCCAGGCGACCGTGGGCGATGCTCTCCTGGATATCCCGGGGGGCCTGGCAGGTACCGGCCAGGAAAACCCCGGGCACGCCGGCCTGGACACCGTTCCCGCCTTCCCGGGCGGCCAGAAACCCGGCCGGGTCCCTTTCCAGGGAGAGGCCGGGTAAAACCTCGCCCCTAACCGGGGTAATCCCTACGGCCAGGACCACCCGGTCAAATTCTTCAGTGGTGAGGATTCCGCGACCCAGGTCTTCATAATGGATGCTGACCCGGCCTTCCTCACCCCGGCGGATCTCTGAGGGCATGCCCCGGACCAGCTTGACACCAGGAGTCACCTGCAGTTCCCCGTAGATTTCCTGCAGCCCGGCATCATTGAGCTGCAGGTCCATATAAAAGATGGTGACCTCCCGGACCAGTTGCCGGGCTATCAAAGCCCTGGCCAGGCGTAAAGAATAGCCGCAACAGACCCGGGAGCAGTAATCATGGCCCAATTTCCGGCTGCGGGAGCCGGCGCACTGGATAAAGGCCAGGCGTTCCCACTGCCGGACCTCCAGAGCGCCCCGGTTGAGGGTGGCCTCCAGCTCCAGGGCTGTCATGACCTGGGGGTAAAAGCCGTAGCCATATTCGGGCAATCCGACGGCGGCAAAGGGGGTAAAACCGGTGGCTACCACAATAGCCCTGGCGTGGATAGGCCCTGGCGACGCCGGTTCCAGCTCAATGGCTGCCCGGGGACAGGCGGCCCTACAGGCCTGGCAGTCTTCGCCCCTCGCCCGCAGGCAGCGGGAGTTATCCTGGCGGTAGGCCCGGGGCAGCCCCCGGAGATGGGGCGGCAGGATGGCCCCGGCCGGGCAGGCTTCCTGGCACAGGCCGCAGCAGTCACATTTCTGCCAGTCAATCCGGGGCCCGGTCGCCACCAGATTGATAGTAAAGGAACCCGCCTGACCCGTAACCTCCTCGACTGTCGTCCCGGTGGCCAGGGTAATATTCTCCTGGCTGACGACTTCGTCCAGTAGGGGAAAACCCGGGCAGACGTTGCAACGGCTGCAGTCCACCCCGGCCTTGCAGGCGTAATCCAGCCACCGGCCGCCCAGGACCGGCTCCTGCTCGACGATCGTTACCTGCAGGCCCGCACGGGCCAGGTCCAGGGCTGCCGCCATACCGGCCGGCCCGCCGCCGACGACCAGCACGTCTGTTACTAACAACGACTACACCCCCAACTTCTCCCGCAACCCGTCGGCGGGGATCTGGTTTAGCTCCAGGCCCAGTTCGTCCGGGTCCAGCCCCAGGGCCAGCCCCAGGAGCTGGGGGAAATACAGGATGGTTAATTCCTGGTCTGCGGGCTGGCTGTTGCTAAAATTTAAGCCGCAGGTAGGACAGGCCACCAGCAGGGCGTCGGCGCCACGCCTCTGGACTTCCCGGACTTTGCGGCCCGCCTGTTCCTGAGCCAGATCAGGCCTTAAGCCCAGCAAACCGCCGCCGCAGCAGTCGTTTCTACCATCGTAGCTAACGTTGATAGCACCCGTGGCGGCTACCAGGCGATCCAGGGCTGCCGGGGCTTCGGCGTCCTCCCGGGGCTCCGCCCCGTAACTGTGGAATACCCTGGTGGGCCGGAAGTAGTGGCAACCATAGTGCACGGCGATGTGCAGGTTGTCCAGGGGCCGGCTGATCCGGCCGCGGCTGGCCTCCCACCCTATCTCGTTGTCCAGGACGCGCAGGAAGTGCCGGACCTGGGTTGTACCCTGGTAATGGAGGTCCACCCGGGCCAGGTCCTGGTTGACCCGCTCCCGCAGGGCCGCGTCCTCCTTGAGCTCCAGGTCGGCTTCCGTCAGGGTGCCGCTGCAGGCGTTACACAGGGTGACAATGGGCAGGCCGGCAGCCTCGGCCTGGCAGAGGTTGTGGGCCGCCACCAGCAGGGCGGCGTAGCTGTCCAGGGCCTTCAAGGGATAGCCGCAGCAGCGAAACCCGGGTAGATCGACCAGTTCTATCCCCAGAGCCTCTGCCACCCGCCTGGCCGCCAGCTCGTAACCCAGGTTGCGCACCGGTACGTTACAGCCCAAAAAAAGGGCATAGCGCTGCACCGTCATCCTTCCAGCCTCCCCTGCAGGCCGGTCAAGGCCAGGAGCTTGCCGAGAATCCCCGTCTCTTCATCCAGCGCCGGCAGGCCCTCGTCCTCGCGGTACTCGTTGTGAAACTCGTCAATGTTATAAAGGCGGCCGTCTGCGGCCACCAGCCTGGCTGCCGCCAGGAGAGCCGCCGGGGCAAAACCCCGCTCGCAGGCCAGGTTCTTTAGGGCCAGCAGGACCTCCGCCGGCCGGGCTTCTTCCGGGCAGCGTTCCTGGCAGGTGAAGCAGGCCAGGCAGTACCAGAGCTTCCCATCTCTGAGGACGGCTTCTTCTTCCCCGATGGCCGCCAGGCGCAGGAAACGGCGCGGGTTATACCCTGGATCCAGGGCGGCCACCGGGCAGCCGGAGGTACATTTGGCGCACTGGTAGCAGGCCCGTATGGTGTTAAGGGCCGACCGGTCCGTTAATAGGGCGCTTCCTCGCTCCATTCTCTTCGCGTCCTCCGCAAAATAGTTTCTGATGTTTTATTTCTTGTGTTTGGCTATTTCTTCCTCGATAAAGGCCTTTAGAGCCTCTCCTTGCAGGAGGTTGGCCGTCTCGGCCGGGTTGCTCATCTTGATCCGGGCGATCCAGCCCTCCCCATAGGGCTCGCTGTTCATCAGGCCGGTTTGTTTCTTCAGGCTTTCATTGACTTCGATGACTTCGCCGCTTACCGGGGCGTAGGCCCGGCCGACCCATTTGCCGGACTCTACGGCGGCCAGGGGTTTACCCTGGGCCACGGTTTTACCCTTTTTGGGCAGGTTGATATGGATAAAGGCGCCGGCCAGCTGCTGGGAAAAGTCCGTCAAACCGACGGTGGCGATATCACCTACGATCCTGGCCCAGCTGTGCTTATCGTCGTAGTAGAGGTCGTCGGGAAAGTTATAGGTGGCAATCTGCATCTACCAGTTTCCTCCTTAAATAAACAGGCTGATCTTGGCATCGGCGGCTTCCTGGAGGAAGGCGGCCACGCCACCGAACTCCACGCCATCGATAAGGTCTTCCTCAGGGATCTCCATGACCTGCATGGACATGATGCAGGCTACAAACTTGACCCCCATCTCCCGGGCCAGGGCCAGGAACTCGCTGACGGCCTGGACCTTTTTGCTCTGCATCTGCTTTTTCATGAAAAACGGCCCCAGACCGCCCATATTAAATTTGGATAGGGGCAGCTTATCCGGGCCGGAGGGCATCATCCAGTCAAACATCTTGCCCAGGAGGGAGCTGGCCCCTTTGCGGCCGCGGGTTTTTTTCAAAAGGTTGATCCCCCAGAAGGTAAAGAAAATAGTTACCTCCATGCCGGAAGCCGCGGCCCCGGTGGCCAGGTTAAAGGTAGCCAGGGCTTTATCCAAATCGCCGCTAAAGCAAATAATGGCCATCTTGTCAGCTGCCATGGCCCGCCCTCCTAGCTCTTTTTGACAAAGTAGCTGGTGTAGCTGTCGCCGGGCTCGGAACAGAGAAAGGTATTCCCCGTCTTCTGGCACCAGGCAGGAATATCCACCGCCGCGCCTTTGTCGTCGGCCTGGACCTCCAGGACCTGGCCAGGTGTCATGGTCTTCATTTTTTGGGAGAGTTTGACGATGGGCATGGGACAGAGCAATCCTTTAGCATCTAAGACGGCATCAGCTTGCATAGGGGATGACCTCCTTTGAAAGTAGGATTCTGGCAAAAATCATATCTCCTGGTGGGGACATATCCCCACCCATAACAGTCGCCTCGCTACGGCTTCGCACAAGTATCTAACGCCTCGAACCAAGTCGCCCTCCGCCTGTACCCGCCAGCCCCTTCTCTCAGCTGGGGTGACTTTCACAAAACCTTACCATGCTTGATAATCAAATCCACCATTTCCCCGTAGTCAATAACCCTGGTCCCGGGATAAGCTACGTCGGTATCTAGCCCCCGGGCCTGGAGGTCGGGGGCCAGGGCGTAGAAATTGATTCCCTGCTCCCGGGCCCGGTCCACTATCTCCTGGTAATCAGCCGGCGCTTTCTGGAGGGCCAGGACGGCGTCCTGGAGTAAAACCACCTCCGACCCGGGCTGGGTCATGGCCATCTGGAGGTTACGCCGGTAGTCCAGGCGCTGAAAGGGGGAGCGCGTCAACATGACCAGCAAATGTATCCCCTCCTGATTTGCTACATTTTCCTTTTTACCCTGGTATCAGCCATAACTGGCGAAAGTGACTACCGGAGTACTTCTAAAATTGGATGATCCCATCGGTCCCGGCCAGGACTTGCCCCAGACCCGCCAGATCCACCACCTGGCCGGCCAGGATTTTGTCAGCCGGTATGCCCCGCTCTGCTAAGGATTCCCAGACAACCAGGAGCTTGACACCCATATCTTCAATACTGCCGAAGGCTTCCCCCAGGGATCTCATCTGCAGGGCCGCCGGCTTTTGCTCCGGGTAGACGGCCCAGACACCGTCATCCAGGAGAACCACGGTGGTATCCACCTCCAGGCTGGCCATGCCAATGGCATAGCGGTAACCCTCGACCATGGCCGCCGTCCCGTAGGGAGCCGAGGAGATCAAGATCAGTACTTTTTCCAATTTCCAGCCACCTGCCTTCATAGCTAACTAACTGCTGGGAAAAGCTCCTACTATAATCGTTAAAACCCGAAGTTTACCAGGACATCGGCCTCCTGGATCATATCGGCCATGTCCACCAGGCTACCCATTTCGGCCCCATCGATATACATCTCGTCGGTAATGCCCCGGAACTTGGAGCAGGCACCGCAGGAGGCAATCCTCACCCCGGCATCAGCCAGCTCCTGCAACATGACGGCCAGGTTGCGTTCGCCAGGGGTTTCTATATTTTTATTGGCAGCAATTACACCGTCAATATAAAGGAACAGGCTGACTTCATGACCCCTGGCCAGGGCGGCCCTGGCCAAACCGCAGGCTGTATCCAGGTTCTGATAGGTATAGGGCCCGGTCTGGACAACCAGGCATAGCTGGGCCATCTCTTTCCCCCCTTCCCCGTATCTATTACTACCCTCTTTAGGGCGTAGACTCTGCTGGCGGTTCTCCCACCTCCCCGGCGTCCTGTCCTTCAGCCAGCACCAGGGCGCGGACCTGTTCCATAAGGGCAAAAAGCTCGGGTTTCTTGATGGCGTAAAAGATATTGCGTTCTGCGCGGCGCCGGCTGAGGTAGCCTTTATGCAGGAGAACCTGTAGCTGCTGGGATACGTTGGACTGCTTTTCCCCCGTCTCCCGGACAATCTCGCCGACGCTTTTTTCACCCTCCCGCAGGGCACAAAGGATCTTTACACGGGCAGGGTTCGCCAGACCCTGAAGGAATTCGGCTACCCGGGTACACTCCGACCTGGAAAGCATTTTTATCCCTCACCCATATATATGAAAGTATTAATCT
>JASUSX010000101.1 GCA_030445875.1 Clostridia bacterium | reverse complement strand
GGATCAGGGAGGTCCACCTCTTACCCTATCATGGTATGGGCGAGCCCAAATACCGTATGCTGGGCCGCTTAATGAAGTTCGAGGCCCAAGCAATAGATACGGGTAAACTGGAGAACTTTCAACAACAGCTGGAGGCCAGGGGGTTGCTGGTGGATATCGGCGGTTAAGAAAAGCATGTGGCAACGAAAGCGGGAAGGAGGGGAAAAAGCGTGGTCAAACGTTTTTATTACGGCTGGGTATGTGTGGGGGCAGGTTTTTTAATCCAGTTTTTGTACGGCGTCCATTACGCCTTCGGGCTATTTTTAGAACCCCTGGCGGGACTGGCCGGGTTGACCATAATCACGGTTCATGGCGTTGCTTATTGTGTCGAGCGGGGCATTGCCCGTGAGACAGCTACCTATATTTTTGGCATTATGGGACTGCCCTCCCGGGCAAGCTGGGCGGCGGCCTGTTTGGTGATTACCTGGTGCGCCGGGGCATGGCTGCCGTCCATGCCCGCCGGTACATGCTGGCCCTTTCGGGTTTGCTGATGGGAGTGGAGATAATTATTTTACTCCGGCTCGCCGGCCCTGGCTGGCTCTGGGCCTGGGCGTTAGCCTTTGGTATCGGTTATGGGATTCACGGGCCCCAAATGGGAGCCATTATAGGTGATATGTTTGGGAGAAAGAATATCGGTTTGCTCATGACGCTTATATCGGGAATTGCCGGGTGGTTTAGGGGGCCTGGTCAGTCCCCTGCTGGCAGGGTGGACCTACGACCTTACGGGGAACTATCAGGTGGCCCTGCAGCTAGCCATTCTTTTCTGTACCCTGGCGGTCATCTTTTCCGTTTTAATAATAACCCCCCGGAAAGTATAAAACAGCGCTTGCCTAACACCGGCAATAACCGCCGCCCTACCGGCGCTGCTTGCCGGTGAGGGGAGGGGACGAGTACCCGTTAAAAAGACGAACCCTGCCGGGCCTGCGAAATAGGTAAGGGGAAGGGGCTGTCTCCCATTAGCCTGGCGCCGCCGGCGTCAATATGTCGGAAAAAGTTAACACTAAATGTTTACAACCACTAACATGGCCCGGGTCGTAGTTGGGATTTTACGGTGATTGTTTGCTGGCACGGAATTTGCATCTAAAGAGATTTTGGGGGATTAAAACATCATATTGCCGGCGGCGCGGTTACCTTGGCAGGAGCCGTCGCTGACGGTCGCCGCCCGGAGCCGCGAAATGAAAATGCAGGCAAGGAGGTGAGGTTTACCGGGCTATTAAAGGAGCTGTTATCCTGGGAAGAGCATAAAACTTCAAGAAAGGTGGTTTTTATGGCTTACTGCAAAGAGTGTCGTTCCTTTTTCCCGATTCCCGAAGACGCCGACGACTTCGAACCGAGCAAAGGGGACTGCGTAAGGGAAGAGCAGGACGACAAAGGTAAATACTGGCGGGCCAAACCCGTAATGGGCGACAACGACGCGAGCAAGTGCCCAGGCTTTATTAAACGGATAGGAGGTTGAGTTTTATGGCCCTGGCCCATGAACCTATAGAATATAAAGGCAAGCTGGTCGAATTTCCTGTAGAAAACCCGGCGGAAAAGGATATCCCCCTGGAGGAGATCCACCAGCACCTGGCCCGGCCGAGCACGCCGCGGACCAGGAGGCTGAAGGAGAACTGCCGCTGGAAGCACACGGCGGCCGGCGAGTTCGTCGACGAGGGTGTCAAAGCCGGTATCGAACGCATGCGGTTAATAACGGAAGCCCACAAAAAATCAGTGGGCAAACCCTACGTCATCAGGCGCGCCCTGGGATTGGACCATATCCTGCGCAACTGTACGGTCCTGTTGATGGCAGACGAGCTGATCGTCGGCTACCATGCCGAAAACCCGAAGTGGATACCTATGTTCCCGGAACTCTCCTACATGCAGATCCAGGATTACCTGCAGAGCAAGTACGCGCCGGAGCCGGCGGATGAGGCGCGGGAGATAGCCGACTACTGGAAACCCTACACCCTGCAGGCCGCCTGCGAGCCCTATTTTACGAAAGAAGAGCTCAAGGAGGCCTACCACCCGGCACTCATCGAAGCCCCGAACTTTGCCAACGGCTTCAACAGCATCGTGCCCCCTTACGAGACGGTGCTGGAAGACGGCCTGTTGCAGCGCATCGCCCTGGCGGAGCAGCACATCAAAGCAGCCCGGGAGAAACTGGCCGATCTGCCCTGGAACGCCGACCGGCTGGAGCTGACCGACAAGATCGACAACTGGCAGGCCATGATCATCGCCGACAAGGCCGTCATCGCCTGGGCGCGGCGCCACGCCCGCCTGTGCCGCATTGTGGCCGAGCACTTCGAGACGGACCCCCAACGCAAAGAAGAACTGCTGATGATTGCCGACATCTGCCAGCGCGTGCCGGCCGAGCCGTCCCGGGGCTTGCGTGACGCCATGCAGGCCAAGTGGTTTACCTATCTCATCTGTCACGCCATCGAGCGCTACGCCAGCGGCTACGCCCAGCTGGAAGACAAACTGCTGTGGCCGTATTACAAGGCCAGCGTGATTGATAAGACCTTCCAGCCCATGACCCACGCCGACGCGGTGGAGCTCTTCGAGTGCGAGCGCTTGAAGGTTTCCAACCACGGTGCCGGCAAGTCGCGGCAGTACCGTGAGATCTTCCCGGGCGCCAATGACCTTTTCATCCTCTCTATCGGCGGCCTGAACCGCTACGGCGAGGACAACTGCACCGACTGCACCGACGCCATTTTAGAGGCTGCCCGGAATGTGCGCACTGCCGAGCCCTCTATCGTCTTCCGCTGGCACCCCAAGTGCCGCCTGAAGACCAAACGCCTGGTCTTCGAGTGCATCCGCGACGGACTCGGCTTCCCCTCCATCAAGCACCACGCCATCAATGCGGCGCAAATGTTGTGGCTGGGCCGGTTCAGCAAGAACAATAACGGCGCTACGCCGGAAGAAGCCCAGGAATGGGCCAACGTCCTCTGCATGTCGCCGGGCCTGGTGGGCCGGCGCAAGACCCAGAAGACAAGGAGCGAGGGCGGCAGCTCCCTCTTCACCGAAAAGATTCTGGAGATCACCCTTTTTGACGGCTACGACTGGAGCTACGCCAACGACCAGTACGGCCCCCACACCGGCGATCCCCGGGACTTCAAGACTTTTGAAGAGCTGTGGGAGGCTTACCGGAAACAGATCCAGCACTTCATAAGCCTGGCCATCCGGGCTAAAGATATATCCCGCAAGATGGAGGGGCGCCTGCTGCAGATGCCCTTCGTCTCCAGCATCGACGACGGCTGCATGGAGTACGGCCTGGACGCCATGGTCCTGTCCGAGCAGCCCAACCCCTGGCAAAATCCCCAGTGCAACATCGTGGCCCTCAACTCCCTGGTGGCCATCAAGAAGCTGATCTACGATGAGAAGAAATACACCATGGACCAGCTCATCGCCGCTACCGAGGAGGTGCCCATCTGCCAGGATACCGGCGTAGCCGTAATCTTCCTGGAACTGGGCCAGGATGTCCGGATTGAAGGCGGCTACCTTTACGACGCCATTAATGCCGGGGTAGCCCGGGGGTACACCGGCGGCTACCTGCGCAAATCCATGGTTTACCCGCCGGTAGACGGCAAGAACAGCGGCGATAACACGCCGGCGATAATCCACACCAGGATCGTACCCGGCGAGCACCTGACCATCACCATCGCCCCTAAAGGGGGGGGCAGCGAGAATATGAGCGCCGTGGGCATGCTTACCCCGGCTGCCGGGTACGAGGGGGTGAAGAAGTTTGTCGTTGAGGCCGTAAAAAAGGCCGGGCCCAACCCATGCCCGCCCATTGTCGTAGGCGTGGGTATAGGGGGTAACTTTGAAAAGTGCGCCCTGCTGGCCAAGGAATCCCTGTTGCGGCCCCTGGGCCAACCCCACCCCCGCGAAGAAATAGCTGCCCTGGAAAAAGAGATCCTGGAGGCCATCAATTGCCTGGGGATAGGACCCCAGGGTTTCGGCGGCCGGGTAACCGCCCTGGCGGTCCATATAGAAATTTTTGCCCGGCACATCGCCAGCTTCCCCGTGGCTGTTAACATCCAGTGCCATGCCGCCCGTCACAAAAGCGTTACCCTGTAGGAGGTGAAAAAAATGGCTACCAAGTACATCCGTACCCCCTTGACCGATGCTGATGTAAGCGATCTCCGCGCCGGCGACCAGGTCTTTATCAGCGGGGTTATTTACGCCGCCAGGGATACGGCCCACAAGCGGTTAGTCGCCCTCCTCGATCAGGGCGCCGCGCTGCCTGTGGACCTTAAGGGACAGGTTATTTACTACGTAGGCCCGGCGCCGGCCAAACCCGGCCAAGCCATCGGCTCCGCCGGGCCCACCACCAGCGGCCGCATGGACCCCTATACGCCCCGCCTGATAGGCGAAGCCGGTCTTAAAGGAATGATTGGCAAGGGTTCGCGCTCGCCGGAGGTGAAAAAGGCGATAGTGGAGCATAAGGCCGTTTACCTGGCCGCTGTAGGTGGGGCTGGTGCCCTCATCGCCAAAAGCATCAAAAAAGCCCAGGTAGTTGCCTATTCTGAACTGGGACCTGAGGCCCTCCAGGCCTTCGAAGTCGAAAACTTCCCGGCAACCGTCATCAACGACTGCTATGGTGCTGATCTCTACGAAGAAGCCATAGCCAGATATGCCTGTAAATAACCGCAATAGGAGGAATACGACAAAATGCTGAGCAAAGAAGAACTCCTGGCCAAGGCGCAAAAACCAGCGCAGGACGCCATGAAACTCCACCCCTTTTACCGTGGTAAAATGCAGACCCTGCCCCGCTGTGCCGTCCGCGACCTGGATGATTTCGCCATCTGGTACACACCCGGCGTGGCCGAGCCCTGTAAAGCCATTAATAAAAATAAGGAACTCGCATATGAATATACCAGCAAATGGAATACGGTGGCCGTTGTTTCCGACGGCACCAGGGTCCTGGGCCTGGGCGACATCGGCCCCGAGGCCGCCATGCCGGTCATGGAAGGCAAGGCCCTGATATTCAAGTACCTGGGTGGCGTCGATGCCGTGCCCATCTGCCTGGACACCAAAGACCCGGAAGCGATTATCCAGACGGTAAAGTACCTCCAGCCTTCCTTCGGCGGCATTAACCTGGAGGATATTTCCCAGCCCAAATGTTTTGGTATCCTGAACCGCCTGCGCCAGGAAATGGAGATTCCTGTCTGGCACGACGACCAGCAGGGGACGGCAGCCGTGACCCTGGCCGGCCTGGTTAACGCCCTCAAACTGGTGGGCAAGAAGATGAATGAAGTCAAGATAGCCATGATTGGCTCAGGGGCGGCTAACATCCGCATTGCCCACGTCCTTATCAAAGCCGGCGTTACCCCGGGTAACATTTACATGACCGACAGCAAGGGGATTCTCAATCCCTCGCGTACCGAACTCCACGAAACCCACCAGGAAAAATGGGAAATGTGCCTCTTAACCAATGCCGAAGGCCGGGAAGGCGGCATTCCAGAAGCCATGCGGGGTGCAGACGCGGTTATCGCCCTCTCCCAGCCCGGCCCCGACGTCATCAAAAAAGAATGGATCAGTTCCATGGCCGAGGAAGCCATTGTCTTTGCCTGCGCCAACCCCATCCCCGAAATCTGGCCCTGGGAAGCCAAAGATGCCGGCGCCAGGATTGTAGCCACCGGCCGTTCCGACTTCCCCAACCAGGTGAATAATTCACTGGGGTTCCCCGCCATCTTCCGCGGTGCCCTTGATGTCAGGGCGAAAACTATTACCGATGAGATGTGCATTGCTGCCGCCTATGAACTGGCCAAATACGCCGAGGATAAAGGCCTGCTGGCCGACGACTTCCTCCTGCCCACCATGGACGAGTGGGAGGTCTATCCCCGGGAAGCAGCCGCCGTGGGGGCCAAAGCCGTAGAACAGGGAGTGGCCAGGATAAACCGTAGTTATGACGAACTCTACGACCTGGCGTCAAATATCATCCAGGACGCTCAGGAAATGACCCGCCTGCTGATGAAACAGGGATATATCCCGGAAGTGCCGGTGTAAGCCACAGCAAATTATAACATCTGGGAGAAAAAGTATTTCCACGCCAGGATTTTTGATCTCCTGGCGTTTTTCTTTGAACGGTTCCCTGGGCCCCTTCGGACCCAGGAGGGCCGCCCAAATCCCAGTTCCAGCTTAGCTTAAGCGTATTCCTGCGTAGGCTATCTCGGACATTAGGACTGCCTCAAATTATATCCGCCGTATCCCACCTTTTTAAACTCTCTACTGGTAAAAAAGGTTACCGTCTTGACATCATTCCGCGGGCATAATATAATTAAGCAAACGGGGAATTTGGGGAATTTGGGGTTTGTCTTATCGCCCATCGCCAACTTCTTATGCCAACTATCCCGGTAACCTTATTATAAGGTAGGAAGTGACCGGATGCTCTATAAATTGAACAAGTTAATTGCTAAGTATTTTTTGTGGCTTTTGGGGAAACCTGTCATTACCGGGCAAGAAAATATCCCCCGCACAGGCCCGATGATTGTGGTGGCCAACCACACCAGCCTCCTGGACGGTTTCCTTTTGGCGGCTTACTTGCCCCGGCGGGTTACCTTCCTGTCAGCAGCCTACCTGTTCAGGTTGCCGGTAGTGGGAGCGTTTTTACGCGCGATGGGCGCCATTCCGGTGCAAAACGGGGGGAGTGAGCTGGCGGGAATGAAGGCCGCCTTACGGGTATTGCAGAAGGGGGGTACCCTGGCCCTTTTTCCTGAGGGCCAGGTTAGCGTAGGGAACAAGCTAGGTCCATTCCAAACGGGATGGGCGTATTTATCCCTGAAGGCAGGTGCTCCAGTAGTACCGGTAGCGATTAAGGGAACTGAAGCAGTACTGCCTCCAGGCGCCGTCTTCCCGCGCCGCAGTAAGATTTACATGCAAATCGCTTCCCCGTGGACGCTGGTAAAGGTCCAGCGACCGGGGCAGGAAACTATGACGGCTTTGAACATGAGACTGGTCAGTCAAATGGAGCAAATGTTGCAGTGAAATGTAGACGCCGGAGGTACGTAAAAAAGTGAAGGAAAGGCAAATGGTTAGAAAAAGGCCGCGCATCGGTCTGGCCCTGGGGGGCGGGGGTGCCAGGGGCTATGCCCACCTGGGGGTGCTTAAGGCTCTACAGGAGGCAGACATCCCTGTTGACGTTATTGCCGGGACCAGTATGGGGGCGGTGGTTGGCGCCGCCTATGCTACCGGGCACCAGATCGAAGAATTGGTTGATATGGCTTTACAGATGCGATGGCGACACTTGCTTGCCCTGGCAGACCCGACCCTACCCCGCCAGGGCATGATCGCCGGCAACCGGTTGGAAAGGTACTTTGAAACCTTAACCCGGGAGAGGGACTTTAATCAACTCGCAAAAACTTTAGTCGTCGTGGCCACCGACATAACTACAGGAGAAGAAGTGCGCCTTAACTCCGGGCCGGTGGCCCGGGCTTTACGGGCCAGCACCGCAGTGCCGGGCGTCTTTTGCCCGGTGGAGTCAGGGGATCGCTTGCTGGTTGATGGGTCTATAACCACACCGGTGCCTGTGAGAGTAGCTGCGGATGCGGGGGCAGAGGTGGTGGTGGCTGTTGATGTATGCTCGCCGGTGGACCGGACTGATGTCCTGGTGCAGGCATGGAAGTGGTTCATGGAGATACCTTTCAGGCAAACTTA
>JASUSX010000100.1 GCA_030445875.1 Clostridia bacterium | reverse complement strand
CGGTACCATGAAGTTGGCGCTGGCATCGCTGAAATAGACCTGCACGCCCGGTTGGTTAGGGTCTTTTAGCAGGCTGTTGACGCTGGCCGGCCGGCCCAGGGGGGCGTCAATTTTAACCCCGCTCACCTCACTGACAGTCTGTCCTTCAACTAGTATCTGAACATAGCGGACGTTATCCAGATTGGTCAAGGTTAAAACGAGGGCCGCAATGGTTTTCTGAGCCTGTTGCGGGTCATTGATTTGCAAAAATTCTTTAGTTACATCCACATAGAGGGTTTGCTGGTTGTCAAGGAGGTAGACATCGCGCAATTTGACGCCATCGGGCATTACACCCTTCAAGGTTTCGACCTGGGGGCCGGCCAGGAGCTTCTCCACGGCCACCTTGGCCACTTCCCGGGTGGGGTTAAAGGCAACTGTTACCGGCACCAGATAGGACCCATCTTTAGTCAGGTAATAAACTACAACCTGGCTGAGCTCTTTATTATATAACAAGGGACGTCTCTCTTTCGTTACCTTTGCGGGTGCCTCCTGGGCTGCCTGCGGGTTTTTGCGGCCGCAACCTGCGCCCAGAACAGCCAGTACAAGTAGCAACGTTATTAGCAACACTACCTGCGACCCCCGGCGCCAGTTCTGCGGGGGTTCTGTTGCCATGGCCATCATCTCCCTTGGTGGTTTAATGATTTTTTCGACAGACAAGGGTCAAATTCCTGCCTGTCCTTAAATCTTGAAGTACCAATGGACGAGGGCTAGCACCATGACTACTAACCCCAGGTAACCGAAGAAGGGGTAAACCCAGGCCACAAGGTTGATAAAACCGCAGGTGGCAACCGGTAAAGCTAAGAGCAGGATCAGCGCCGCAATCTGCCAGGTTGGGAAAGCAAGGTGTTGTTCCAATCTCGTTACCAGCCCGTAAAGGTCACTGGCCGCAGTGGTTACCATGGCCAGCCAGAGGGCCAGGGTATAAATACCAAGCAACCCGGGGTGCAGGGTGGCTACCAGGTACAGTAAGGGCAGTTCGGTAGTTAACCCGGTCAGATCCAGACTGGCCAGGGACATAACTAACAAATAGGCCAGGGCTCCCAGGAAAAGCCCCCCCAGGCCCGCCCCCAGTACTCCCCGGTGGGTTGCCGGCAAGGAGGTAAGTAAGACCGCGACCCCAACCATGTTATAGGCCACATAAAGGCAGGCGTTAATCGCCCAGTTGCCGCTAATAAGGCCTCCTGCCGGTGCCGGCTGGGCCGGAGGGAGTAGCCCCGGCCGGGACATCAGGGCCACAACGGCCGTAAACACCATAACCGCCAGCATAACCGGCGTAAGGCAGGCGTTCAGGATTAAGAGGCCCCGGCCTTTACCCCAGCAAGCCAGCATAGCCAGGGCAGCGCAGGCCAGAATACCGCACCACGGGGCCTGGCCGAAGTGCTGCCGGGCTATGGCCCCTGACCCCGCCAGCATTATAGCCAGCCCGCCAAAAAGGAAGGCCGCGACGAACAGGTCTGCTGGTCTCACCCATCCCCCCAGGAGCCGGACCAAAAAATCGCGATACGACCGGGTATGCCATTTGAGGGCCAGGTGACGCACCTGGCTGTTGGCCAGGCTAAAGAGAAGGCCGCTCAAAATAACAGCCGCCGGCGCTCCGCCTCCCAGGGTTAAAAAGAATTGCACCAGTTCCTGCCCGGAAGCAAACCCGGCCCCAACCATAGTACCGACTACTGTGATGGCGATCGCTACCTCGGCCTTAAAGATCAGGACCACCCTCCCCACCTTTGTACATTGATATGCAGGAAGGATTGTCCAATAGTATAAAAAACAAGCTGCCGGCATATACTCTAGGCACAAAGGTTATGTGGGAGGTAAGGTATGACGCCACTACCTTTTTTTACCGCCAACCAACCCCAGGCCTCTCCCCCCCCCAGGATTAAGTACTACTACCAGGACCCACTGGCTGTAGAGAAGTTAAGCCAGCACCTGGCTGATCACCTGCAAGAGCTGAATCCCGACGGTGAACATCCCATCGTCGTTGTTTGTATTGGCACGGATCGTTCCACTGGGGATTGCCTGGGACCCCTGGTGGGTACTAACCTCCTGCACCTGCCCAACCTGCCCTTTGCTGTTTACGGTACCCTGGATGAACCGGTCCATGCCAGTAACCTGGCGGAGAAGCTGGATTATATCAAAGCTCGCCATAAGGAACCGGTAATTATAGCCGTAGATGCCTGCCTGGGGCAATCAGAGAACGTCGGTGCCATCACCCTGGCCGCAGGGGCTTTAAGGCCCGGCGCCGGCGTAAACAAAAATCTCCCGGCAGTGGGAGATATCCATTTTACGGGCATCGTTAATGTGGGCGGTTACATGGAATACTTTGTCTTACAAAACACCCGCCTGTCCATAGTCGTGCGTATGGCTCAACAGATCGCCAGCGCCATTTATCAAGGTATTTGCTGTCTGTACCAGCATCAAAATATTGCCGTTGCCCAGGGGTTGCAGTAGCCTCAGCCTCGGGGGCCAAACTCAGCTAGGATCTCCTGCACCTCGGCGTCTGTAACCTGCTGGAAATCGGTGTAGAACTGGCCGACGGCGTAAAAGGGTTCGGGCGTATAAAGGCATCTTAAATCATCCACCAGGGGCCGTAGCCGGGCTATGGTCTCCGGCGGGGCTACCGGTACGGCCAGTACCAGGCGGGCAGGGTGGTTACGGGCAAGGGACTGTAAGGCTGCTTCTATAGTCAGCCCGGTAGCAATACCGTCGTCTATCAGGATCACCAGTCTCCCCTGGAGCTGCGGCTCCTTGCGGTCACCGCGATAAACCTCAAGCCGGCGGTGAATCTCCTGCAGCTCCCGATCTACGAGTTCCTTAAGGTTCTGGGCGGTGAGGTTAAAAGAGCCCATAACAGGCCAGTTATAGAGAACCATGCCGTCGGGGGCCACGGCAGCCAGCGCCAGTTCCGGGTTAGCTGGCAGGCCGACCTTGCGGGGAATAATTAGATCTAGTTCGCCGTTAAGGGCCGCCACTACCGGTGCAGCCACAACCACGCCGCCCCGGGGGACGGCCATTATAAGGGCTTGCTGGTCCCGGTAGGACTGGAGGGCTGTAGCGAGCTGTTGCCCGGCATCACGGCGATCCCTGAAGAGCATACGGCCACCCCCTGAGATAAAGGATAAGTAATAATAGATTTTCCCGTTAGGGCAGGGTTATGTGTTCTCAGAGCGGGAGGTAGCAATCAGGCCAGCGCAAGTCCTGTTCCTTAAAGTTAATGCCTCAGGCCTCCTCGTCCGGTAAAGGCATCTGGCAACGACCCTGGAGTAAGCCGCCCGGTTCAACTACCAGCCGGGAGGTCTGGACATCACCTTGAACCCTACCGGTGGGTGCAATTTCCAGCTGGCCACTGGTAACCACATCGCCCTTGATGGTACCCACAACCAGCAAATTGCGGGCCTTAATGGCCGCCGTTACCTGGCCGTTTTCACCGACCACCAGATCGCCTTCGGTACTTACCTCACCTTCAAAACAACCATCGATGCGCACGGCCCCTTCAGCTACCAGTTTTCCCTCTATTCTGGTCCCTTTCCCGATAACTGTATCCACCGTGGCCGCAGCGGTATTATCTTTCTTCCCCAGCACTACCATTCTCTCCTTCTGCCGCCAAATATTTTAGGGGGTCCTGCAACTCCCCGTTTAACCAGACTTGAAAGTGGACATGGGGCCCCGTACTGCGACCGCTGCTACCCGCCCGGGCAATAGCCTGGCCCCGCTCTACCTGGTCGCCTGTTTTAACTAAGAGTTCAGAATTATGGCCATACATACTGGCCAGCCCAAACCCGTGATCAATGATAATGGCCCGCCCGTAAACCGGCATCCAGCCAGCAAAGGTTACCCGGCCCTTACCGGCGGCCTGAACCTCCGTACCATACTCAGTAGCAATATCCAGCCCTTCGTGGAATTCCCCCCTGCGGCCAAAGGGGGAATCCCGATAGCCAAAAAAGGAAGAGACAGGGCCCTGCACCGGCCAGTGGGACGGAAGGGCTGCCAGGTAGGCCAGATGTGCTGCTGTGGCCTGGTAAAGCTCCCTCAGCTTTACCTCCTGGCGGGGGGCAATACTGGCGACGCTTTCCAGCATAGACTGTACCTGGTCAATCTTTTCTTCTTGTTCCCGGGGGTGCAGGCGGCCCCCCCGGGAGGCCTCCGGGGGCTGCCCACCGCCCCGGCCCAGGCCCAGGAGGGATCTGACCCGGGCATCCAGCTGGTCAATCTCCTGGACCTTTGCTTGCAAGGACCGGGCCTGTTCCTCCATCTGGGTAATCTTCCGGGCCTGGGTAGCATTTATTTCCTCGAGGTACCTCAGTTCAGCCACCCTTTTATGCAGGTAATATAAAGTACCCGTAGTCGCACCCACAGCCACTACCGCTAAAACCAGCAACCCTGCTGCTACCCGGCACAACCAGGCTGGCAGCAAAAAACGGTAAACCCCCTGGCGTCCCTCTGGTACCAGCAGGAGGGTAAAATAACGGTCACGACGGCACTTCCTCAAAGCCGGTTCCCCCTTAGCTGGCTGCTTTTTCGGGCGGCACCAGGCCCAGGGCCACGGCCAGGGCCTTTTCTTCCTCTTCACTCAGGCGGTACCTGGAGCGGCCAGCGTGGACGGGCTTGATAAAGACCCGGGTTTCATCCCGGGCGTAGAGGCTGGTAAGGATCAGGCCGTCCCCTTCCCGGTTCAGGAGGGCCAGGGCAAAACTCAGGTCGCTGCCTGTATCTGGGAAGGCATTAAAGCGGATTAAACCTACCCGACTCAGGCTCTTTTCAAAACCCACCTGGAGATCAGCCACCCTCTCCTGTAGCCGGTCCAGGGCTTCCTGAACCGCCCCCAGGTCATGGAAACGCTCCAGGATAGCGGCCAGGTCATGGCCCTCGCCAGTTTCGGCCAGGCGCCGGATACGCCCTTCCAGACGCCGGGTTTCGGCATGATTATACATAAGGAAAAGAAGGAGGAACAATTGCAGTCCGAGCAGCCCCAGGATTAGCGGGACCAGATAAGGTTCTAAGTACGTAATAAGTGACGCCAAGTTTTAAGCCTCCCTACAAAATTACAGCAAAAGAACTATTTCCACATCAAAAGCCATTTTCCTGTCGCCCTGCTACTTTTTATAAAAAATCGCCTCCAGCCAGGGCCTGGCCCTTAACTTTGCCCTTAACTTTAAATTTACCCGGCTACCAAAAATATAGCAGGATTTCAGGGGGTAAAAGCGAAAATTTTAGTATGCCCGTAATAAAACCGGAAAGCGCGGTGACGTAAGATGCTGGCTCCTGATTTAGCCGCCAAACTGGAGGCCTTGCAGCAAAAATTAACTAGAATGGAAGCTATCCTGGTAGCGTATTCGGGAGGGGTTGACAGTAGCCTCTTACTCAAGGTGGCCAGTATGACCCCGGCCCGGGTACTGGCCGTTACGGCTGCTTCCCCCACCTATCCCCAGGAGGAAATTAAGGCCGCAGCCCAACTGGCGCAAGGGCTGGGCGTCCAACATGTGGTGATCAAGACCAATGAAATGGAAAATCCCCACTTTACAGCCAACCCGCCGGAGCGCTGTTATCATTGCAAAAAGGAACTCTTTGCCAGCCTGCAGGCCCTGGCCAGGGAGCAGGGCCTGCAAATAGTAGTAGATGGCGCTAATGCCGATGACCGGGGCGATTTCCGCCCTGGCAGCCAGGCAGCCGGGGAGTACGGCGTCCGCAGCCCCCTGCAAGAAGTTGGCTTGACAAAAGCAGAAATCCGCCAATTGGCCCGGCACCTGGGCCTGCCCAACTGGGACAAGCCCTCCATGGCCTGCTTTTCTTCCCGCATACCCTACGGCCAGGCCATCACGTCGGAAAAACTGGCCCAGGTGGCCGCGGCCGAATCCTTCCTGCGCCAGATGGGACTCAAAGAAGTCCGGGTACGACATCACGGCCCTATTGCCCGCCTGGAGGTAAACCCGGCCGCCTTTGCCCTCCTTATCGACGCCAGGGTGAGGGGTAAATTGGTTAACCAGCTACACGAGTTGGGGTTTACCTATATCGCAGTGGACCTGGAAGGCTTTCGCAGCGGGAGCATGAACGCTGTCCTCAGCACCAGGGGTAACGCCGAAAAAGGGAACGGTAACACCATCAACGTGGAGGAAAGGTGATTGGGATGAAGGTAGCCTACTTTGACTGTTTTTCCGGCATTAGCGGCGACATGTGCCTGGGCGCCCTCCTGGCCAACGGCCTGAGCCTGGATGAATTGGTGGCCGGGTTAAAGGGGCTGGACCTGGCAGGGTGGGAATTAAAGACCCGACAGGTAAAACAGTACAACATTGCCGCCGTTGACGTCGAAGTCCGGGTAAGTGGTCCCCAGCCCCATCGCCACCTGGAGGATATCCTGCAACTAATTGCCAGCAGCTCTTTACCGGCCCTGGTGCAGGAAAGGGCGGCGGCAATCTTTCAAAAGTTGGCCCGGGCTGAAGGCCGGGTGCACGGAATTGACCCCGCCAGGGTTCACTTCCATGAAGTGGGGGCCGTCGATGCTATTATAGACATTGTTGGGACCGTCCTGGGCCTGCACCTCCTCGGTATCCAACAAGTGGTGGCCTCACCCCTGCCCCTGGGTTCCGGCTGGGTAGAGTGCCGCCATGGGAAATTGCCGGTTCCCGCGCCGGCCACCCTCTACCTCCTGCAGGGTTATCCCGCCTATGGTACCACTGATCAGGCGGAACTGGTAACCCCTACGGGCGCAGCGTTAATAACTACTCTGGCGGATAGTTTCGGCCCCTTCCCGGCCATGAACCTGCTCACCACCGGTTTCGGGGCCGGCAAAACGGAACTGCCGCACCCTAACCTCCTGCGCCTGGTTATCGGGGAGACTGCTTCCGGGCAGCTGGAAGGGGAGGAGAGCAGCCTGGTCATCGAAACGACCATTGACGATATGAACCCCGAGTTTTTCCCCGCCCTCCTGGAGCAGGTCCTGGCCGCCGGGGCCGTGGACGCCTACTTTACACCGGTGCAGATGAAAAAAGGCCGGCCCGGCATCCTGTTTACCGCCCTCTGCCCGGAGAATAAACTGGCGGCGGTAACAGTAGCTATCTTCCGCCATTCCAGTACCCTGGGCTTGCGCTTCCGCCGCGACCAGCGCCTGGTTTGCCAGCGCCGCACCAGCGAAGTATTGACCCCTTACGGCCCGGTAACTGTCAAATGGGGTCTCTACCATACCTCTGACGGCCAGGTTATCAGCAACGTCGCGCCGGAATATGAATCCTGCCGCCAGGTAGCCCTGTCAGCAGACGCCCCGGTGAAGGAGGTCTACGCTGCCGCCCTGGCCGCTGCCCGAGCCCTGGCGAATAATTGATTAGAAGTCATCTGGGTAGCTAATGTAGCTAATATATGGTAAAATGTAAAGTGACGACAAAATAGCCTTCCGCCCGTTTGCATTGGAGGTTGTACTGGGCAGACAAGGGGGGATACCGCATGGGTTTAGCCCTCAGCGAAATTGCTGCTGCGGCTGGAAAGAAATGTACTTACACCGATTATCACCAGCTGCCGGAAGGAGCACCCTACCAGCTCATTGGGGGAGAGTTAATAATGACACCTGCTCCTACCACCCGCCACCAAAAGATCTCCATCAAACTGGCCACAAAAATGTATGCGTGGGTGGAAGCAAAAAACCTGGGTCAGGTACTTTATGCCCCTGTT
>JASUSX010000099.1 GCA_030445875.1 Clostridia bacterium | reverse complement strand
TAAGCAGGGAAGGGATGGATATACCCAGGAGAATGTTTGTCAAGAAGGAGGACTAGCCATGGAGCGGTATGAAGGCAAGAAATATGAATGGGTAAAGGTAGATAAATCCAAATGTGACGGTTGCGGTAACTGTGTGGAGTACTGTCCGCGGGACGTCCTGCGCCTGGATAATCACGGTTATCCCTATATGGCCTACCGGGATGACTGCTGGTACTGCGATATTTGCAAATTTATGTGCCAGCTAGACGCCATCCAACTGGAGACCGTTCCTTACCTCATTAGGTAGCCCGTAGGGTTCTACGAGGCATGGCATTTGTTTGGGCCCGAGCCCAGGGCGGGCCCAAACAATGCCAGCCTGGAGCGGAGTTATTTTCAGGTTAGGAGGTGAGGCCATTGTCCGCGACCGTCGTCATTGAATCCCTTGCCGCCTGCGCCGGCTGTGAGGTAGCCATCCTCGACCAGGGCGAGAAGCTGTTTAGCATCCTGGAAGAGATCGCCATAATCCACGCCCCCATTTTAATGGATCATAAATACTTCGCTGCTACCAGTGATACTGACGCAATCAACATTCCCGGGGCCGATATAGGGATTATCTCGGGCGGCATCCGCACCGAAGAAAACCTGGCCGTGGCCAGGGCCGTGCGGGAGAATTGTCGTATCGTTATTGCCAACGGTTCCTGCGCCTGCCTGGGCGGTATACCGGCCCTGGCTAACGTTATCCGCCCGGATGTGCTAAAAGACGGCATCTACCCCCCGGAAGGCCAGGCAAAGGATAGCGACTACGAACTGCCGGCCTTCACCGGCCGGGTAATGGCCCTGAACGAGGTCCTGCAGGTGGATGTTTTCGTACCCGGCTGCCCGCCGCCGGTGGAGTTGTTTGCCGCCGCTCTGACAGCGGTCCTGGCAGGTAGCCCCTTTAACCTGCCAGAGGATACCATCTGTAACGAGTGCCCCCAAATAAAGGAGAAGCGGACGGTGGCCGCCGATAACGGCCTGGCCTTCCCGGAAATGCTCCGGCCCCTGGAGCCAGTACCGCTGGAAAAGCGCTGTCTTTTTGAGCAGGGGTATTTTTGCCTGGGGGCTGCTACTCGCAATGGCTGCGGTGCCCGCTGCCTGCAAGCCGGACTGCCCTGCCGGGGCTGTATGGGGCCACGGCGGATCGGCGAAAACCCGCGCGCCGAGCTGATGGGTTCGCTATCTGTTTACGGCTATACCTTGAGGGATGTATACGACCGGCGGGCGGCCTTCAACTGGTTTACCGGGGCCCATAACAACCTGCGGCCGATTCGTTAAGGGGGCGCTGCATTTGGCAAAGAAGATTGTCATCCAGCCAGTAACCAGGATCGAAGGTCACGCCCGGGTGACCATTATCCTGGACGACCGGGGCCAGGTCCAGGATGCCCGGGTACAGGTAGTTGAGTTGAGGGGATTTGAGAAGTTCTGTGTCGGCCGGCCCGTTGAGGAGATGCCGCGCCTGGTGACGCGGATCTGCGGCGTCTGCCCCTGGTCGCACCACCTGGCCGCAGCCAGGGCGGCCGATGCCCTTTTCGGGGTACAGATACCGGAAACGGCCCGCAAGATAAGGGAGCTGGCCTACGCCGCCCATTTTATCCACAGCCATTTGTTGCACTTTTTCTTCCTGGCGGGTGCCGATCTCCTTGGCGAGCCGGGGACGGGTTACCAGGCGCGAAACATCATAGGCCTGGCGGCCAGGAACCCGGCCCTGATCCAGAGGGTTGTCCGGGTGCGGCACCTGGCCCAGCAGATGACGGAAATCATAGCCGGTAAGGCCATCCACCCTGACGCTGCGGTGCCGGGCGGGTTCAGCAGGCCCCTGAGGGAAGAACAACGGCAGGAACTCCTGCCCATGGCGCGGGAATGTCTGGATTTCACCCGTTTTGCCCTGGACTGGGCCAAGGACAAAGTCTTTGCCCCTCGCTGGCAGGAAATTAAACAGGAACAGCCTCTGGAGACTGGTTTCCTGGGTATGGTCGCCGCAGACGGGGGCCTGAACTTCTACGACGGCAAACTGCGGCTGAGGCAGGTCAACGGTGAATACCAGGAGTTTGAGCCCCAGGATTACCAGGATTATATCGGCGAACACCGCGAGGACTGGACCTACGTCAAGTTCCCCTTTGCCAGGTCGGCGGGCAGGCTTTCCCTGGACCCCGACAATCCGGTGGGGGTCTACCGCACCAACTCCCTGGCCCGGCTCAATGTCTGCGATTTCATTCCTACACCCCTGGCGCAAAAGGAACTGCTCGAGTTCCGGGCGGCCGTGGGTGATATGGCCCAGCATACCTTCCTGTACCACTGGGCCAGGTTGATTGAAGCCCTCTACGCCGCCGAGCGGGTGGTGGAATTACTCGAAGATCCCGGCATTACCGGCCTCAAAGTACGTGAAAAGGTAGAGCCCCGGGCCGGTCGCGGTGTGGGCGTGGTGGAGGCGCCCCGGGGGACCCTCATCCACGACTACGAGGCGGACGCTAAAGGTTTTATCACCCGGGTCAACCTGATCGTGGGCACCACCCATAATAACGCGGCGATCAATATTGAGGTTTTCAGAACGGCCCGCCGGGTCCTGGAAGGGGGCCAGGGGGATGAAGAGGCCTTAAACAGGATCGAAATGGCAATTCGCGCCTTTGATCCCTGCTTTAGCTGCGCCACCCATAAGATTGACGGTAGCCTGGCAGTAAGGGTGGAGATCATGGATTCCTGCGGCCAGGTAATAAAGATGCTGCAAAACTGATGGTGGGGAGGTGTCCGGGTTGCAGGCGGGGCAGGTCATGGTTATCGGCTGCGGTAATCTTTTATTCGGTGATGATGGCTTCGGCCCCGCCGTAATCGAATATTTAGAGGCCTGGTGCCGCCTGCCCGGGGGTGTGGTAGCAGTGGATGCGGGGACCGGTGCCGGAGACCTGCTGATGGATGCCCTGCTGGGGGAGGGGGCACCAGGGACCCTGGTGCTTGTCGACGCCATGGATCTGGGTCTGCCGCCGGGAACGTTACGGCCGGTTGACCTGGACGAGATACCGGCCCCCAAACGGGCGGATTTTTCCGCGCACCAGTTCCCCGGCCTGGACCTGCTGCAGGGGTTGCAGGGTAAGGGGGTTAAGGTGCACCTGCTGGGCTGCCAGGCGGCCAGGATACCGGAAGAGGTTTCTCCGGGCCTGTCGCCTGCTGTCGCCCTGGCCGTCCCGGAGGCGGCCAGGGTAATCTATAACCTTATTAGCCAGGCCAGGTTATAAGTTGCTTTTTGTTAATAATCTTGTTCGGAATTTCACATGAATAAGAGGCAGGAGAACGACGGAGAAAAATGAGGAAAAGAAAGGGTGAAAAATAGTGAGTATAGGGCAAACACAAAAGTGTACGCTACCCCAGGAAACCCGGCAGGCTAACAGGATAAGTATCCTGGGATTCAATAAAACATTAACGGAATGGCTAATCCTTTTTACAGGTCCTGTTTTATACTTTCTGATTCTGGCGCTACCAATAGGGGATAGTATTACGGCCCGGGGTGGGCTGGCCATAATCGCCTGGACCGCCTGGTACTGGGGCACGGGTGCTATTCCCACCGGTTACTGTATCTTTATCCCGCTCCTGGGTACCGCATTCCTGCCCGGTATGGACTGGGGCAAGATAACCCAGAGTTTAATCCACCCCGGTATAGGGATGATCCTGGGCCCGGCCTTGATCGTCTGCATGTGGTGCCGCTGGGGTTTCACCCGCCGCATGGCCCTTTATTGTCTAAAGCATGTGGGGACTTCCGTCAGGGCCCAGGCCGTAACCTGGCTCATCCTGGCGACTACGACCAGTTTCGTCGCCGCCAATGTAGTGATCGCCATCGCTTTAACCCCCATTGCCCTGGAGGTGCTAAAAAACGTTGGTTATGATAGCGGCGCCAAGCTAAAGAATAGTAAAAGCGCCATGTTGATTATTATAGCCGTCGGCGTCGGCGCCTCCTTAGGGGGGTTCCTCACCCCCATGGCCGGCGGCCAGGCGGTTATTACCTGGACGCAATTATGCCAGACCCTGGGTATCACGGTATCCATGGCCAGTTTCACCAGCAGGATGGCACTACCTGTTTTTTTAAGCATAATCCCGGTAGTCATCCTCTTCGGCCTGGTTTTTCCGGTGGACGCCAGGCATTTTGAGGGTTCGACAGCCTTCTTTGAGTCCGAGCTGAAAAAAATGGGCCCTATTTCGCGGGCGGAAGTCTGGGGTGTAGTGATCTTCTTCCTGGCCATCCTGCTACCCTTTCTCCAGCCCCTCTGGACGCCTTACCTGCCGCAAGGGGTGAACGTACCGCCGGCGCTGATTTTCTCTGTGGTCGTAGGCATCCTGGCCCTGCTGCCGGCACCTGACGCGGGCGCCCCGGTGGGTAAACCCATGGCCTATGAAAAGGGAGAAAGGCTATTAAGCATAAATGCCTTTAAGGTCTGTCCCCTGCAGGCGTTCCTTATCTGGCCCACGGCCATGAGCATCTCCATCCTGGTCAATGACACCGGCGCCAGCAAGTTGATGGCCAACCTGTTGGGTTCCTACTGGGATAAGCCGGCCTTTATCGGTGTGGGCCTCTTTGTTCTCTTCTGCGTGCTCCTGGCCCAGCCGGCTTCCGACACCGGGGCGGCGGGGATGCTGGCCCCGGTGGTTGCCGCGGCTACGGTGGCCGCCGGCCAGAACCCCGTCCCCTGGCTGCTGATGATGGGCTATACGGTAAACTTCTCCTTTTGTGTACCGACAGCCACCGGCACCATGGCCCTGCCTATAGCCCTGGAAGGGAAAGCCTCCTGGCGCCTGCCGGTCTATGGCGCCGTTTGCGCCGCCGTTTGCGGCCTGGTCTCCTGGCTCTTCTGGGGTTTGGTCATGCAAAACAACTGGACCTTCTGGCAAACCCTCTAAAAGTGCTTCCTTTTGTTTACCCCCGGGCCGGGTCGTTTGGCCCGGCCTTTTTTCTACCCAACCTTATTTTATTGCAAAACCCGTGCCAGGAAGGCCTTTTAACCAGCAAGCTGGTATGGTTTTTGCAATATTTATTTGTTGGAGGCTTTCACATTTACGTCTTCTTGCTCCGGTGACTGGAGAAGATTTTAACATTCCTTATTTTAAGGAAGGAGTTTGAGGCCTTATGCAGAATTTTTATACCAGATAAAGGGAAATAATAGGATTTTATACTGGATGAGAACGTCTTATTGATAAATTATTGTATCGGATGATACGCTAATAAATCACGACGAAGGGCCGATATAAAACCATCTCGTTTAATGAAACATAATTGTATCAGTTGGGACTGAAGGCAGGGGAAAACCCGATGCAGCGCGTGGCACTAAAAATAGAAGGCACTGTCCAGGGGGTAGGCTTTCGCCCCTTTATCTACCGCCTGGCTCGCAGGCACTCCCTGGGTGGGAAGGTATGGAACGCCGGTGAGGGCGTGATGGTAGAGATCGAAGGCCGGGCCGAAAGGGTCCAGGACTTTATTAAAAGTATAACTGCCGAGGCCCCGGCACTGGCCAGGATTACCGGCATTGAGATGGAGGAACTCGCGCCCCTGGGCTATGCCGGTTTTGCCATCATCCACAGCCAGGGCGTAGCGGAGGGCCGGGTCATAGTACCGCCGGATGTGGCTACCTGCGGGGACTGCCGCCAGGACATCCTCAATCCCACCGACCGCCATTACCGCTACCCCTTTACCAACTGTACCAATTGCGGCCCGCGGTTCACCATTGTCCGGGGCCTGCCCTACGACCGGGAAAAGACCTCCATGCGGGACTTTCCCATGTGCGCTGCTTGCGCGGCCGAATATACCAACCCTTTAGATCGTCGTTTCCATGCCCAGCCGGTGGCCTGCCCCGCCTGTGGCCCGCAGGTGTCCCTGGTCGACCGGCAGGGACGGCAGCTCCCCGGTGACTGGCTGGCCCTCTCCCGGACCCTCCTGGCAGCAGGCCAGATCCTGGCTATCAAGGGCCTGGGCGGTTTTCACCTGGCCTGCGATGCCCGTAACCAGCGGGCGATCCGGGAGCTACGGGAGCGAAAAAATCGACCCCATAAGCCCCTGGCCGTTATGGGCCGCGACCTGGAAACAGTGGCGGAGCACTGCCAGGTAGATCCGGTGGAGGCTGGCTTGCTTACCTCGCCGGCAGCCCCCATTGTTGTTTTAAGAAAAAAGCCAGGCTGCCGGCTACCGGAAGAACTGGCGCCGGGGCAGGCCAGCCTGGGGGTGATGCTGCCCTATACCCCTTTACACATCCTGTTAATGGCGGAGGGGCCGTCGCTCCTGGTCATGACCAGCGGGAACTACAGCGAGATGCCCCTCTGTATCGATAACCAGGAAGCCCTGGAGAGTTTAAGCCCGATAGCCGACTATTTTCTCTGGCATAACCGCCCTATCGTCAACCGCTGCGACGATTCGGTAGTTACCATAGTAGCCGGGGAAACCCAGTTTTACCGGCGGTCGCGGGGCTATGTCCCCTCGCCAATGGAAGTCCCGGTTGATGGCCAGGGTCGGGTCACCGTCCTGGGTGCAGGCAGCGACTTAAAAAATACCTTCTGTATCCTGAAGGATGGCCGGGCTTTCCTGAGCCAGCACATTGGCGACCTGGGCAGCCTGGAAGGGGAAGCAAACTACCAGGAGAGCCTGGCGAAATTCAAGGCTTTGCTCAATGCCGGGCCCCGGGTGGTGGCCTTCGATCTTCACCCCGGCTATCAATCCTCCCTCATGGCCCGGGCAATGGGGGATGTAGTCCATATAGCCGTCCAGCATCACCACGCCCACCTGGCCGCCTGTATGGCCGAAAATTATTTAAATGAACCGGTAATCGGTGTAATCCTGGATGGTACGGGCTACGGTGTGGACGGTTGTTCCTGGGGTTTTGAGGTTTTAAGGGGTGATTACCTGCAGTTTAAGCGTGAACTGCATCTGGACTATGTCCCCCTCCCCGGCGGGGACAACGCCGTGCGCCACCCGTGGCGGACGGCCGTCGCCTACCTTTACCGGTATTGCGGGGCCGAGGCCCCTGGCCTGGCCAGCAGGTTTTTTGCGGATAAAGGGGAAGAAATAGAGATCCTGGCCCGGGCCATCCAGGCCGGCTTAAACGCGCCCCTGGCAGGCAGCTGCGGGCGGCTCTTTGACGCCGTGGCCGCCCTGCTGGGTGTCTGCCAGGACATCAGCTATGAAGGGCAGGCGGCTGTGGAGTTAAGCAACCTTGTACCCTGGCCGGCAGGGGTGGATACTGAGGAACTGGCCAGGGACCTTTCCCCCTACCCCTTTGAAATTAAAGAAGGGGTCATCAGTCCCCGCCTGATAATTACCGGGGTCCTCGCTGATCTGGAACAGGGCGTCCCTAAAGAAGTAATCGCCAGGCGTTTCCACGACAGCGTGATTGCCATGGTGGTGGAAGCGTTAAAGTCAGCGGCCCGGGCAAGCGGCCCGGCTAAAGTGGTCTTCAGCGGCGGGAGTTGGCAGAACCACTATCTCTTGACCCTGGCCAAATACTGTTTGGAAGAAATAGGCTACCAGGTCTTTGTCCACCATAGAGTCCCTCCCAACGACGGTGGGCTCTCCCTGGGCCAGGCCCTGGTGGGTTACTGGAGGTGGAAGCAATATGTGTGTCGGGGTACCGATGCAGGTCCTAACAGTTGACAGGGAAAGGAACGTGGCCGTAGTTGATAATACGGGTCTGGAGCTCCAGGTCAACATCGCCCTGGTACCCGATGTACGCGCGGGGGATTACCTGATGATC
>JASUSX010000098.1 GCA_030445875.1 Clostridia bacterium | reverse complement strand
GCCTCCTGGACCAGTTTATCAACGGAGAGCTGGTAAACGCCGGGCATGGCCGGGACCGGGCTTTTTACCCCCTGGCCATGGATGACGAAGAAAGGGTAAATAAGGTCACGCATATTAAGCTCTGTTTCGCGCACCATGGCCCTCAATGTTTCATTCTGGCGCAGGCGCCGCGGCCGGCAGATGGGAAAGCCTGTCATGAAAATTCACCTCCAGAGATTTTAGCCGCTAATCTCCCCGTCAGTCAAATAGCAGGCCGGGTCGGATGCCCAGAAATCGCCGGTAGTTGCCTCGGCGCGGGTGCGGCAATTGCCATTACAGAGGTCCAGCCAGGCGCACGATGAGCAACGCCCTTTAAGAAGGTGCCTGCGGTCGCGCAAACCGGCCAGGATAGGGTGGCTTAAATCGGTCCATATTGCCCCGAAGGGGCGTTCCCGGACATTGCCCAGGGTGTGGTGCAGGGTAAACTGGTCGGGGTGGACCTTGCCGGCCCAGTCTACAGCACCGATGGCGATGCCGCTGCGGTTGCCGCCGTTCAGGCGCAGCAACTCCCTGACCCCCTCGGCCTGCTCCGGGTTCAGACGGCGCAGTTGCAGGTATAGATAGATACCGTCAGCATGGTTATCCACGGTAAGGATTTCTACTTCCCGGCCCTGTTCCTTAAGGCGCCTGGTCTCGGCCACCAGCAGATCCATGGCCGCCCGGCTTTCAGCGTGGCTCAAGTCCTCGCCAGCCAGCTCACTACCCCGGCCGCTGTAGACCAAGTGATAAAAACAGGCCCGGGGTATATTCTCCTCCCGGATAAGGTAAAATATCTCCCTCAACTGGTCGGCGTTGGCCCGGCTGATGGTAAAGCGCAGGCCTACCCGCTGGCCAGCAGCCAGGCAGTGGCGGATGCCCCCCAGGGCCGCCTGGAAGGCCCCCTTTTGCCCGCGAAAGGCGTCGTGCTTGCTGTCGACGCCATCCAGGCTGATACCTACATAACTGACGCCAATCCGCTTTAATTCCCTCGCTGTGTTACGATCAATGAGGGTGCCGTTGGTAGAAAGGGTGACCCGCAGGCCTTTTTCTACTGCCGTGGCCATGAGGTCAAAGATATCCGGCCGCACCAGGGGCTCGCCACCGGAGAGGAGGAGGACCGGCACCCGGAAGTCCGCTAATTGTTGCAGGAAACCCCGGGCGGCGTTATTATCCATCTCATCCCGGCCGGCCTGTGGCCCGGCCCCGGCGTAGCAATGGCGGCATTTCAGGTTGCAGGCCCGGGTGCAGTTCCACACCACCACCGGCCCGCTGTCCTGCCGTGCCCCCGCGGCTGCGCCGTGGGCAGCCTGGCTGTAGCGCAGGGTATCACCGAAATAGCTATCGTTAAAAAGGAGTTTGGTCAGGCTGATCACTCACCTCACCTGCCTTCCGAAGAGCATAGTAGTCCAGGATCACTTGGATCAGGCCCTCTTCTGTATACTCCCCAGCCGTAGCCGTGACCGTTAGGCCCGCCTCCCGGGCTGTAGCCGCCGTAATGGGCCCGATACAGAAGATATCTACCCTCTGCAACAGGGTGAGGGCTCCCCCACCCAGGGCTGCCAGGAGGGAACGGACGGTGGAGGAGCTGGTGAAAGTAACGGCTGTCACCCTCCCCGCAGCCAGCAGTTGCTGTAATGGAGCTACCTCGCCCGCTCCTGATACCGTCCGGTAGACGGTGACTTCTTTTACCTCCGCCCCCCGGCGGCGGAGGTCCTCCGCCAGGAAGGGGCGAGCAATATCGGCCCGGGGCAGGAGGACCCGCTGCCCCTGCAGGGACGGGCCCAGGCCGGCAGCCAGGGCTTCAGCTACATACTCGTCCGGCTGCCAGGCCGGGAACAGGCCCCGTTCCTCTAGAGCCCGGGCTGTGGCCGGGCCGATGGCAGCTATTTTGATCCCGGTCAGGGTGCGGATGTCCCGGCGCCTGGCCTGCAAACGCCAGCAGAAGTAATGAACGGCACTGGCACTGGTAAAGATTAGCCAGTCATATTCCTGGACAGTATCCAGGGCAGCATCCAGGGGCGCCCAGTCAGCCGGAGGTTTGAGGGTAATGGCCGGAAAGGCTAATACCTCGGCCCCCAGTTCAGTCAGGCGGCGGGCTATGTTAGCAGCCCGTCCCTGGGGACGGGTAACCACTATCCGGCGACTGAAGAGGGGTTTATCTTCCAGCCAGGCCAGGGCAGAACGCAAAGCGACCACCTGGCCGACAACAATAATAGCCGGGTTGCTAAAACCTGCCGCTTGGGCTTGTCCCTTAATACTGGCCAGGGTACCAACCAGGGTTTCTTGTTCAGCCCTGGTGCCCCAGCGGATGAGGGCGACCGGGGTATCGGGCGGCCGGCCCAGGGCCAGCAGCCGGTCGACGATAGGGGCCAGGTTGGCCATACCCATTAAAAAAACCAGGGTATCTACCGCTCTGGCCAGCCCCTCCCAATTAATGGCACTGTGCTCTTTATCGGGGTCCTCATTGCCGGTAATGAAGGCCACCGTTGAAGCCAGGCCGCGATGGGTGACCGGAATACCTGCGTAGGCGGGCACGGCGATGGCTGCCGTGACCCCGGGCACCACTTCATAGGGTATATCCTGGCCCCGGAGGGCCAGGGCTTCCTCCCCGCCGCGGCCAAAGACGAAGGGGTCTCCACCTTTTAGGCGGACCACCCGCTTGCCCTGGCGGGCTAGGTTTACCAGCAGGGCGTTTATTTCTTCCTGGCTCAGGGCGTGGCGGTGGGGCGCTTTGCCAACATAGATTTTTTCGCTCTCTTTCGGAGCATAATCCAGGAGGACCGGGTTGATAAGCCGGTCGTAGACCACCACTTCGGCCCGGGCCAGACATTCCTGCCCTTTGATAGTTAGCAGACCGGCATCGCCAGGGCCGGCGCCGACCAGATACACTTTACCTGTGGGAATTGCCACCTTTATTTCTTACCTCCTGCAGGATGGCCCCCGCCCCCCGGGCCAGTAATTTGCTGGCCAGTTCCTGGCCGGCGGTTTCCGGGTGGGCCGTGCCCCCGGAAGCGATATCCCTTATGACCTGCCGGCCATCCAGGCTGGCTACCATCCCCTGGAGGACCAGGGCGTCACCTTCAACGGTGGCCAGGGCGCCAATGGGTATCTGGCAGCCCCCCTCCAGGGCTCCCAGGAAGGCCCTCTCGGCGCGCACAGCCGCGGCTGAGGGAGCATGGTTGATGGCCGCTAACAGCCTGGCGATCTCCCCATCACCAGCGCGGATCTCAACGCCGATAGCCCCCTGCCCTACTGCTGGCAGGCAGAGGTGGTAGGGGAGGGGTTCACCCAGGAGACGGCCATGGTTTAAGCGTTTTATTCCGGCGGCAGCCAGGACGATGGCCGCCATCCCTTCCCGTTCCATCTTGGCCAGGCGGGTAGAGACGTTACCCCGCAGGTCTACCAGCTCTAGATCCGGCCGGATATGGGCTAGCTGGGCCTTGCGGCGTAAGCTGCTCGTTCCTACCCTGGCTTTAACCGGCAGGGTGGCCAGGGTATAACCCGCCGGGGAAATAAGGACATCAGCAGGGTTCTCCCGCGGCCCCACGGCGCCTATACTGAGGCCTGCGGGCAGGCTGGTGGGCATATCCTTCATACTATGGACGGCCATATCGATAACCCCATCCAGGAGGGCCAGTTCCAGTTCCTTGGTAAAAAGGCCCTTATCGCCAATCCGCGCCAGGGCCACGTCCAGGATTTTATCACCCTTAGTTTTAAGGGTAACCAGGCGAAAGGTCACCTCCGGCCAGGCCTGCTTCAGGGCCTCCATGACCCAGCGGGCCTGCCAGCGGGCGAGCTCGCTCTCCCTGGATCCCACCTTTATCTCCTTCATAGATTGCCCCCTCCTTCCGCCGCCGTTGCCTTTCCCACGGGGGAGCCTTCCCCGGCCAAAGGCAGAGCAAATAGTTCCTGCAGGGCTTCGGCGTACAGATGGCCCCGCGGCGTCAGGGCAGCTTGCTTCAGATTCACGATAGGGTCGTGCAGGAACTGGTTGATAATGGAGCTGGCCAGGGAAGCGATAATTTTTCGTTCCCTGGGCGTCAATTCTCCCAGGCGGTTGCAGGCCCGCTCCAGTTCGGCCCTTTTAATGGTTTCAGCCCTCTCCTTTAAGGCTACGATGGTCGGCACTACATATAACGAGCCCAGCCAGCGGAAAAAGGCATCGACTTCAGCCGTGATAATAGTCTCCGCCTGGCGCGCGGCATACTGCCGTTCTTCCAGGTTAGCCAGGACCACCTGCTGCAAGTCATCAATATCATAGAGTTGGACCCCGGGCAGGTCACCAATGGCGGGCTCAATATCCCGGGGAACAGCAATGTCAATGAACATCAGGGGGGTATCCGGCCGGGTTGCCCGTACCCTGGCCACCTGTTCCCGGCGCAGGATATAGTGGCTGGCTGCTGTGCAGCTGATCACAATATCGGCCCGGGCCAGGTATTCATCCAGGGCATCCAGGCGCACGGCCTGGCCGCCAATACTTGAGGCCAGGGCTACAGCCCGGTCATAGGAACGGTTAGAAACCAGTACCGTGGTCACGCCTTTATCCTTCAGGTAGCGGGCCGCCAGGGTGCTCATCTTCCCCGCCCCAATTACCAGGACAACCCGGCCCTGGAGTTGCCCCTGAAAAACCTGGCGGGCCAGTTCCACAGCCGCGTAGCTGATGGATAGCGTGTTGCGGTCGATACAGGTTTCCGTCCTCACCCGTTTACCGACGGTAATCGCCTGCTGCCAGAGGGTATTCAGGATGTTGTTCGTGGTTCCTGTTTGCCGGGCCATCTCGTAGGCTTCGGCCACCTGGGCCAGGACCTGGTCCTCACCGAGGATCATGGAATCGAGGCCTGCAGCCACCCGGAAGAGATGGCGGACGGCATGGCGGGTACTCATGGTATAAAGGTAACCTTCCAGGTTCTTAATATCCATCTGGCAGTAAGAGCCCAGGAAACCCTTGCTAGCCCTGGTTCCCGTTTCCTCCTGCTGGCAGGTGACATAGATTTCGGTCCGGTTGCAGGTGCTTAAAATTACACACCCGGCAACGCCGTTCCTGGCGCGTAGCTGTTGCAGGGCCCCCGGTAAACCGTGACGGGCGAAAGCCAGTTGTTCCCTGATTTCTACCGGCGCCGTGCGATGGTTTAAACCGGTGGCAACGATAAACACTGCTTCACTCGCTCCTTCGCTAGATCCTCTTTACCCCTGGCCACCAGGCGGAATAGTATCTCGTCACCGGCCAACCGCCGCAGCAGTTCTTCCCGCCGTTTCTGGTCGTGGGGCCAGGCCTCCTTCAGGAAGGGACGCACTTCCCCCAAAAAATCCACCCAGGGACCGAATTCCGGCCCGATTTCCGCCTCCAGCTGCCGCCGTAATTGGCGCGCCAGGGCCGGGCTTTTGCCTGCGGTGGAAATGGCGATTTGCAGATCGCCGCGCCGGAGGACGGCAGGTACAATAAAGGAACACTTTTCCGGGTCATCGGCGACATTAACCAGGACCCCGGCCTTTTGGCAGTCTGCCGCCACCCGGGCATTGAGAGTGGCATCACCCGTAACGGCGAAAACCAGGGTCATTCCCTGGAGATCGCCGGGCTGGTATAGGCGACGCCACCAGACCAGTTGCCTGGCTAGGGCCAGATCCGCCAGGGTGCGTGTCGCCTCCGGGCTTACCAGGGTAATCCTTGCTCCCGCTTCCAGCAAATGCAAAACCTTGCGCTCACCGACGTGCCCCCCGCCAACTACCAGGCAGGGCCGGTCCGTCAGTTCAACCACCATGGAATAAAAGCCCATTAAATACCACGCGCCCTTATATAATACGTCAGGCCCATTAAAGTATCCCGGGCCGCCCCCGCTGGCAAAAAGACAGCGTGTTGCCTTGCCCGGGCGAGATATCTCTCTGCCAGTCCCAGGGCGTAATCTATGCCCCCGCAATTCTTGATGAGTTGAATAAGTTCCTGTATTTCTACGGTCGTTTTATCCCTCCGGGCTAAAAGACAGATTAACTTCTGTTTTTTGGCGCAGGTCCGCAAAGCATAAATCGCCGGTAGGGTAATAACCCCCTGGCGTAAGTCGCTGCCTATGGGTTTGCCCAGGCGTTCCGGTTCGGCTACCATATCCAGGACGTCGTCGGTAATCTGGAAAGCCATTCCCAGGTTGCGGCCATAAAGATACAGGTGCTGAATAAGCTCTTCCCTGGCCCCGGCGGCAATGGCCCCCAGCTGGCAACTGGCAGCTATCAGCAGGGCTGTCTTACGGTAAATACGCTTCAGATAGTCGCGCAGGGTAACATCCAGGTCAAAGGCCCCGGCCAGCTGGTGCAGTTCTCCCTGGACCATCTTGACACTGGTAGAGGCCAGAATCGAAGGGATACGGGGGTCATCGTAGGTCGCTACCAGCAGCAAGGAACGGGCAAAAAGATAATCCCCGGTATGGAGGGAAAGCTCCTTGCCCCAGCGGGTCCAGACTGTCGGTCGTCCCCGGCGGAGGGGTGAGGCATCAATGACGTCGTCATGGACCAGGCTAGCCATATGGATCATTTCCAGGGCTACTGCCAGGGGTAACACCCGTTCCAGGGGAGCGCCACAGCACCGTGCCGCCAGGATAGCAAAAGCCGGGCGCAACCTTTTCCCCCCTGCCTGGATGAGATGCCGGGCGGCCTGGCTTAAGACCGGGTCGGGGGCATCTGCCTGGCGAAGTAATTCCACCTCAACCTGTTGTAAATCGGCCTGTACCTCCTGCCAGAGGGGCAAATCGTTCATAATTTAATTATACCACCTGTAACTGTTCTTGCCGAGATTTTTTCACCAGCAAAAGTTCCTAATTAGCAAGAACCGGCAGGGTCTTGAACTGTTCATACTGTTTGGCGAGGTTGGCGTCGGCCTTTTGCACCCCGGCCAGCAACTGGCTGGCCTGCCCGACATCACCCTGGTGATAGGCCAGGATGGCCTGCCAGAGCTGGACCTCCGCTTCTAGGCGAGCATCACCGGCGGCGGCGTTAAGGTTGGTCGCGGCTTCCCTTTCCCGGCCCAGGAAATACTGGGCGATACCCGCCCGCAGCTGGATGGCCGGGGTCAAAGCTACCCCGCCGGGTTGATGCAGGTCCTTATATTCACCCAGGCTGGCTACCCTGGCTTTTATATTCCCGGGCAGGTCCGCTGCCTGCTGGAACATCTGGCGGGCTTTCTCCTGCTGGCCGGCCTGCAGGTAATTAATACCAGCCGCAGTATAAGCCTGGCCCACGTTTTCCCAACCCGAACCCGCCCAGGGGGCAACCTGGCGGGCGTGTTCCAGGGTGGCTACGGCCTGCTCAATATCGCCGGCCTGCCAGTACGCTTCGGCCAGGCGGCCCAGGACGGTCAGGTTATAGGGATCCTTTTTGCTGGCTGCCAGGGCCAGGGCGACTGCTTCTTTAGTTTTCCCTTCCTTCAGGTAAATACCAGCCAGGTCACTGTTATAGGAAGCAGTAAAGGGATCATAGCGGCCGGCTTCCGCCAGGTAAGCGGCCGTAGCCTGGAGGTTGTTGCGCTGCAGGGCTGCCGCTGCCTGGCGGGCGCTGGCCACACCGGCCAGGTAGGAAACACTAAAAAGGATTATGACCAGGGCGGCCAGGGTAGCCCCAGTAATATACGCGGTTCGCCTGTTCTTAAACTCCGCCGGGGCCAGGGTGGCTTCTGGTCCCGTGCGCTGGCTGGCCTGGCTCCTGGCCAGGCCGAAGCAGGCCCAGAGCAACATCGATACCGCCCCCAGGGCCAGGTC
>JASUSX010000097.1 GCA_030445875.1 Clostridia bacterium | reverse complement strand
TAACAGCTTCTACCACCTAGTTGTCACCGAAGAACAGGAGGATCAGGATCAGGAACAGAATAAAAGCAAAGCTACCGCCGGGGAAAGTAAAACCAAGACCGCTTTCCTGGCCACCCTTTTTCGGGCCGAATAAGCTGCTGCCTTCTTCAGCCATGGTTACACCTCCAATATGGTTTAATCTACTGTAGCTTATTCAGCAGACCCCGCAGATGTCACTACCAGTAGCCAGAAAGCTCGGGGCATATTATAATAGAGAAAAATAAAAAGCTTATGTGCGTCTGGTCATGCACCCGGTCAGCGGGGGCTGATTAAGGAAAAGCCGGTTATTTACGGGAGGTATTAATCTATGACTACCAGAATCGCCCGGGGGGCTGTTATCGCCGCTCTTTATGCGGTGGTAACGATTATCCTCAAGCCCATTAGCTTCGGATACCTCCAGGTACGGGTAGCCGAGGCCTTAACCCTCTTACCCATCCTTTTCCCGGAAGCCATCCCGGGCCTCTTTATCGGCTGCCTGCTAAGTAATATTTATGGCGGCCTGGGTCCTATCGACATCGTCCTGGGCAGCCTGACCACCCTGGCTGCCGCCTGGCTAACCTATGCCTGGCGGCAGAGCTGGCTGGCCTACCTGTCGCCCATTGTATTAAACGGCCTGGTGGTAGGTGCTTACCTGTCGTATCTGCTGCATGTCAATATCCTGCTGGCTATGGGTAGCGTCGCCCTGGGTGAGGCTATCGCTGTCCTGGTCCTGGGGGTGCCCCTGGTAAAACGGTTGCAAAAACTTAGCCTTGGGCAATCGGGAGATACAGAATGATCGCAGCATACCGGCCCCGAGGGGCCACTTTTTTATCACAGAAATGAAGGAGGGGAAAAGGGAATATGATTAATATGGAGTAGTGAGGTTATAGAGGAAGCATCCCAAATAGATGGCTAAGGGGGAAATTGTTATGACGGCCAGAGCCGGTATCATCTGGACCCTGCTGTTAATCGTGGCCGGATTCTTTAGCCTGGCTTTCATCTTTTACACCCTCTTTCCGGGCCAGGTCCCGGCTAACGCCTGGCAGTACTTTACCCCCGGCGAGGTAGAAAGGGCACGCCGTTACCAGCAAATTATGCGCCTGGCAGGTATCCTGGCCTTCCTGGCTCAGACTGCGCTCCTGGTGTGGCTAGTATCCAGTACCAGGGCAGCAGCCTGGTCCGATGGGGTTTTACGCCTGACCGGCGGGCGCTATTACCCGGCCCTGATCATCTACTTCATCCTTGTCTGGTTGTTATTAAAGATCATTGGCCTGCCCTTTAATTTTTATAGCAGCTTTATCGTCCAGCACCAGTGGGGTTTCTCCACCCAGAGCCTGGCTTCCTGGTGGCTGGATTACCTGAAGGGCTCGGCCCTGGACCTCGTCCTCTCCGGGGCCGGAGTCATCCTCCTTTTCCTGGCTACCGGGCGTTGGCCCCATACCTGGTGGGCCGCTGCCGGCCTTTTCCTGTCCGGCTGGCTCTTTGTGGCCACCTTCCTCTGGCCCCTCGTGGTCGCTCCCCTCTTTAACCGCTTCCAGCCAGTCACCGAAGGACCGGTACCCACTATAGTTACACGGCTGGCCGATCGCGCCGGGCTAAAGATAGACCAGATCCTGGTCATGGATGCCAGCCGCCGCACCACAAAAGCCAACGCCTATTTCACCGGCCTGGGGGCTACCAAACGCATCGTCCTCTATGATACGCTGCTGGCTTATCCACCTGATGAAATAGAAGCCGTTGTGGCCCACGAGATTGCCCACTGGCAGCGCGGCCATATTACCCGCGGCCTGCTGTGGGGCATCCTGGCCAACTTCCTGCTCCTGGGATTGCTGTACGCCGTCCTGAAGCTGACCTTCACCTACGAGATAGCCCGGCCGGGCCCCTACCCGCCCCATCTCCTGGTTGCCATGCTCCTTTTCCTGCAACTGGTGTCCTTCCTGGGCCAGCCGGTGCAGAATGTCATCTCCCGCCGTTACGAAACTGAAGCCGACCGGGTGGCCCTGGAGCTTATCGGTAACCCCCGGGCCATGATTAATTTGCAGGTAGACCTGGCGCGCAAAAACCTGGGCGATATAGCCCCGCCACCCTTTATCGAATGGTTGACCTCATCCCACCCCTCAGCCCTGGCCAGGATCCAGGCGGCCGAGGCTTACTCCCGCGGGCAGTAGAAGCCACAGGCCTGCCCCTGGGGCCGCACCCTGGCTACCGCTTTAACCAGTAACTCCTTGCCTGCCAGCCAGATAAAATCCCGGCCCGAGAGTTCCCGGGGTACCCGGCGCTCGCCGGTGAGGTACAGGTCCAGGGTCGCCAGGCAGGCCAGTTTCCTTTCCTCCCGGCCCAGGATGGGGATGCAAAAGCGGCAACCCTGGCAGGTGGCGCTGGCCCGATCTTTAAGTCCCGGTAACATCAGCCGGTGACCTTCATACAGAGCATTAGACCCGCGCATAGAGTACCCCCGCCTCCGTCAAAGATACCGCCCGGTAGACAGCCTTTTCCCCGTAGCGATTTTTGAGCCGGTCACAGGCCCGGTCCAGGCGAGCCTGCCTCTCCCCCTGGCCAAAGAGGTCCTCCTGGCGTACCGTAGCTGGTACCAGCCCGGAAAGGCTTAAACCCACCAGGCGTACCGGTTGCCAGGCCGGCCAGTGGCGGCCCAGGAGTTCGCAGGCCGCCCCGTAAATGGCTGCCGCCGTATCGGTGTAGTGGGGCAGGGTATAAGAGCGCCCCAGCCAGTTAAATTCCTGGTCCTTGAGGCTGAGGTTTACCGTCCGGCCCAGGTATCCCCCCAGGCGCACCCGCCGGGCTACCAGTTCGGCCAGTTCCAGTAAAACTACCCTGATCTTCCCATGCCCCTGGTAATCCCGCGGCAGGGTGATCTGGTGGCCGATGGATTTAACCGTAGCCAGGGAGTGGGGGTCCACCGGGCTGTAGTCGATACCCCGGGCGCACTGGTGCAAAATACGGCCCACGACGCCAAAGCGCCGGGCCAGCACCTCGACGGGAAAGCGGGCCAGATCACCAATGGTATGGATGCCCAGTTTCAGGAGGTGGGCCTCCATGCGGGGACCGACGCCGAAGAGATCCTTTACCGGCAGGGGCCACATCTTTTCGGGTACATCCGGATAATCCAGGATCGTTAAACCATCAGGCTTCTGCATTTCAGCAGCCATCTTGGCCAGGAGCTTGGAAGGCCCCAGGCCGACGCTGGTACTAATCCCTACCTCGGTCCGGATCCTTTCCTTGAGCTGGCGGGCTATAGCCAGGGGAGAGCCGTAGAGCCCCCGGCAACCGCGGACATCCAGCCAGGCTTCATCAATGGAGAAGGGCTCTACCAGGGGAGTAAAGTCGCGCATAATGCGTAAAATCCGGGTAGAAAACTCAATGTACAGGTCGTGGCGGGGCGGAATAAAAATGCCATCCGGGCAGAGGCTGCGGGCTTCCCGCACAGTCATGCCGGTCTTGATGCCGTAATCACGTTTGGCCTCATAGCTGGCCGCCAGGACAATACCGTGGCGGGAGGCCTCCCGGCCGGCGACGATTACCGGGCGCCCGCGCAGGCCTGGCTTCAGGGCCTGGTGGACAGAGGCAAAAAAGCTGTTAGCATCGCATAAAAGGATAGGGCAACCCGCAGACAAATAGGTTCACCTCTGCGAACATATGTTTCTATATCCATTATAACCATAACCGTCAGCTAAAGCAAGGAGATGCAGAAAGATCCGAGCAGGATTCTTCCATCCTGTCGCGAATAGATATTTAACAAGTACTTCGTATATCCCCGGCAATACGGGCCGGGGGTCTCTACCAGGCAACCGCAAATTGCCCGGCTACGAAGGGAACCCTTCGTTGTTGGGCTCCGGTTGCTTTTTTATAAGCAGCCGGGCCGCCGGCAGCCACGACTACCAGTGAAAGAGGTGAACCAGCCTGTGCCAACTATCGGCGCTTCTCCGGCCAGGGTGGATGCCAGGGCTAAAGTCACCGGCCAGGCCGTTTACCCGGCCGACATCAGCTTCCCGGGGATGATCTACGGTCAGACCGTCCGCAGCCCCTATGCCCATGCCCGGATTGTCTCCATTGATACCGCAGCAGCATTGCAAGTGCCAGGGGTCCTTTGTGTCCTCACGGCCAGAGACATCCCCGGCCATAACGGCCAGGGTGTAGTCTTCCAGGACATGCCCGTCCTGGCCCGGGATGAGGTACGTTCGGTGAATGATGTCGTTGCCCTGGTAGGAGCTACCACCCCGGCAGCCGCCCGGGCCGGGGCAGCCCGGGTAAAGATAACCTACGAGGAACTGCCAGCCCTCTTCGATCCGGTGGCGGCTATGCAACCCGGGGCCCCCAGGGTCCATCCTGCCCGGGACAATATTATCTACCACCTGCCCATCCGCAAAGGGAATATTGAGGCCGGCTTCGCCGCGGCCGCTGTGGTCGTAGAGAATACCTATCGCACCCAGCTCCTGGACCACGCCTTCCTCCAGCCAGAGGCTGCCGTCGCCCGCCTGGATGAACGCGGCCACCTGGTAATCTATGTGGCCACCCAGTATGTCCACTGGGACCGTACCGAGGTAGCCCGGGTCCTGGGCTGGAACCAGGACCGCATCCGCATCGTCGCCCCGGCGGTGGGTGGCGCCTTCGGCGGCCGGGAGGACATGACCCTGCAGGCCCTGGTAGCCCTCCTGGCCCTGCATACCCGGCGGCCGGCGAAAATGGTCCTTAGCCGGGAGGAATCCTTCCTGGCCCACAGCAAACGCCATCCCATGATCATGCGTTATAAAACCGGAGCCACCAGGGAAGGAAGACTAACAGCCCTGGAAGCAGAAATTATTGGCGATAGCGGTGCCTATTCCTCCTGGGCCCCCAATATCTTACGTAAGGCAGCTATCCACGCTACCGGGCCCTATGTTATTCCCCATGTCAAAATCGATGCCTACGCCGTTTATACCAATAATCCCTTTACCGGGGCCATGCGCGGCTTTGGTGCCACCCAGCCACCCCTGGCCTATGAAAGCCAGATGGACGAACTGGCCGCTCGCCTGGGTATCCACCCCTTTACCATCCGCTGGCTCAATGCCTTCCGCCAGGGGGATGTCACCGCCACCGGCCAGGTACTAGAAAGCAGTGTCGGCCTGGTGGACACCATGGTCCAGGCGGCCCGGGCGGCAGGGTGGCCTCTAGAGCAGTTAATACCGGGGGGTAAAGGAGAATGAGTAAAAAACGCGGGATTGGTATGGCCTGCTTTTTCTATGGCACAGGCTATGGGAACGGCTTTCCCGATGTCTCGACGGCCACAGTGGAAATCCATGAGGACGGAACGGCCACTGTCCGCAGCGGCGCGGTAGACTGCGGCCAGGGGTCTAGCACCGTCCTGGCCCAGATTGCCGCCGCAGAACTCGGTGTTCCCTACACCTGGGTAACGGTGATCAGTGCCGACACCGATACCACCCCCGATGCCGGCACCACGGCGGCCACCCGCCAGACCTACGCCTCCGGCAACGCCGTCCAGATGGCCTGTCGCCAGGCCCGGGAAACCCTTTTTGAGTACACCCGTACCCTGCTGGGGGTCAACACCATCGCCGGCCTGGTGGCCAGGGAAGGGTTTATTTACGTTAAAAGCTACCCGGCAAAGCAAATCCCCTATCCAGAGGCTGCCACCCGGGCCCGCCTGGCCGGCTACCGCCTGGTAGGGCAGGGGAGTTTCGTCACCCACACTACGGCCGTCGACCGGGAAACTGGCCAGGGGGCGCCGTACTGGCCCTATGCCTTCGGCACCCAGATCGCCGAAGTAGAAGTAGATACGGAAACAGGCCAGGTCCAGGTCCTGAAACTGGTAGCCGCCCACGATGTCGGCCGGGCGGTGAACCGGCAGGGGGTGGAAGGGCAGATCGCCGGCGGCATCGGCCAGGGCGTCGGTATGGCCCTGCTGGAAAAGGTGCACCTGCAAGAGGGGCGGATTGTCAATAACTCCTTTTCCACCTACCTGATCCCCACCACTATGGATATGCCCGAGGTAGAACCCCTGATTGTCGAATCCCATGAGCCCACCGGCCCCTTCGGCGCCAAGGGGGTAGGCGAACCGGCCACTATCCCCACAGTTCCGGCCATCATCAACGCCATTTATAACGCCGTGGGAGTCCATATTACGGAGTTACCGGTTACACCGGAAAAAATCCTGGCTGCATTAAAGGAGAAAGATGGAGGCACGAAAGAATGAGCATTTTAATCCAAAACGGTACCCTGGTAACTATGAACCAGGGGCGGGAGGTATTCCAGGGGGATATCTATATCGAAGGAGATCGCATCGCTGCTATCGGCCAGGTACCGGCCAGGGCCGACCGGATCATCGATGCCAGGGGGCAACTCGTGATCCCCGGCCTTATCCAGCCCCATATCCACCTCTGCCAGACCCTCTTCCGCGGCCGCGCCGACGACATGGAACTCCTGAACTGGCTGCGCCTGCGCACCTGGCCCCTGGAAGGAGCCCATGATGCCGAGTCCCTTTACTATTCCGCCCTGCTGGGCATCGGTGAACTCTTCCTTAGCGGAACCACTACTATAGTCGACATGGAAACCGTCCACCATACAGACGCCGCCATTGAAGCCATAGCTGAAAGCGGCATCCGGGCTATCACTGGCAAAGTGATGATGGACTTTGGTGATGATGTGCCAGCCAGCTTAAAAGAAGATACAGCAGCCTCCCTCCAGGAAAGCGTCGACCTGCTGGAAAAGTGGCACGGCTACGATCACGGCCGCATCCAGTACGCCTTTGAACCCCGCTTCGTGGTCTCCTGCACGGAAGAGTTGCTGCTGGAGGTCCGGGACCTCGCCCGCAGGCACGGCGTCAAGATCCATACCCACGCCTCGGAAAACCGCAGCGAATGTGCCCTGGTGGAACAACTCCACGGCCGGCGCAACGTCCTGTACCTCCACGATATCGCTCTCACCGGGCCGGACCTCATCCTGGTCCATTGCATCTGGCTAAATGAAGAAGAGAAGGATATCCTGGCCCGCACCGGTACCAGGGTGGTCCACTGCCCTTCCTCTAACTTAAAGATAGCTTCCGGGATCTGCCCCGTGCCGGAACTCCTGGACCGAGGAACCGTGGTTTCCCTGGCTGCCGATGGTGCTCCCTGCAACAACAACCTGGACGCCTTTATGGAAATGCGCCTGGCAGCCCTCATCCAGAAACCCCTCCACGGCCCCACTACTATGCCGGCGCCCCTAGTTTTTGAACTGGCTACCCTGGGTGGCGCCCGAGCCCTAGGCATGGAAAAGGAGATCGGCAGCCTGGTGGTAGGGAAAAAGGCCGACCTGGCCATAGTATCCCTGGAAGGGATGCATACCCAGCCCGTGGCCGATATAGACGTCTACACCCAGCTCGTCTACCAGGCCCGGGGGTCCGATGTCATCCTGACCATGGTGGACGGCAAAATTGTCATGGAAAAGGGTGAACTGAAAACCATAGATGCCGATGAAGTCATCCGGCAAGCCAACGAAGCCGTCCAGCGCGTCGCCCGCCGGGCCGGCCTAGCTTAATTCTAACGAAAAATTATTCACTTTCTCCCCTGGACATCCTATCCAGGCTATGATAAAATAAAACTAAAGTGCATACCTTCCAGGCAAATACGGGAAGTCAGTGCGAGTCTGACACGGTCCCGCCACTGTGAGGGGGAGCCGGGCACCAAAAAGCCACTGGGGGTTAAACCCGGGAAGGCGGTGCCGGAACTATGATCCCGAGTCAGGATACCGATTGTCTGGGAACCGTAACCCCT
>JASUSX010000096.1 GCA_030445875.1 Clostridia bacterium | reverse complement strand
GATGTATAAATGGGATTAAAGAAGGTGTTACCTGAAAGAAATAGCATCTACGGGTAATGAACCGCCTGGAACTGTTGAAAAAGCGGTAAAGGGAGAACTCGGTGATCCAGAAGTAGCAGTGCTAACTTTTTCCCATAGAGGGATAAGCAATAGCCAGGGCCTCCTTTTCGGGAGCACCGCCGCTGGCCAGTTGCTGGCGAGGCGTAACCTGCTGGCAATAGCTGTTCAGGGGCGCGGGAGCATCGAACTGGCCGACGTTAATGTAGTCCTGGAGGAAGCCCGCAGGGCTGTCACCAGGTGGCGGGAGACCGGGCTGGCAGGAGGTAATGATGGTTGCCTGGCCTGTCATGGTGGTTGTCACCCGACGGAAGGCCCGCACCTGGAAGGGACAGCGGGGTTGCGGTACGGGCAGGTAGCGGTCAATTTATGGCTGGCTGCTGGCATCTGCCCGCAACTAATAACCTCCGGGGCCGGCCCATGGCATATAGCCGACCTGGAGAAGCTCCTTGGTGCCGTAACTGGCTGTAACTTTACCGGTGCTGATTTGTGGTCAATTGCCCACCGGATACAGAAGGCAGACACCGCTTTAAGGGTGGAGTTAAGGGGGCCGGTCTATTAATGGGCAGCTATAAAGACTTGAAAATCGTGATCATTGGTGACGGTATTGCTGGCTATACGGCGGCACGCCAGATCAAGCGGCTCGCCGCGGAGGCCCCTGTGACCTTGATTGGTGCGGAAAAAGTCCCTCCTTATTCTGCCTGTGCCCTGCCTGATTATTTGGCAGGATACCAGGGGAGGGAAGGCGTATTTCTGCCATCCTTTCTTGAGCTGGAAGGAGTCGAGATACGCAGAGGCACCCTGGCCGAAGGTATTGACACAGGCGAACAAAGAGTCAAGGTTAGTGGCCAATGGTTACCTTACGACAGGCTTATCCTGGCGACCGGAAGCGTAGCCATTATCCCGCCCGTGCCCGGAGCCGGTTTGCCGGGGAACTTTACTCTAAAGACCTTAAAGGATGTAGATGCCATCCTGGCCTGGGGAGGCTGGGCGGCTGTCGTGGTAGGCTCAGGGGCTATTGGTATCGAGACAAGCCTGGCCCTGCGGGAAAAGGGGTTCGAGGTTACCCTAATTGAATTACTAGACCGGATCCTACCGACGGCCTTTGATTTAGAACCTTCGCGCCTGCTTCAGGCAGAGGTAGAAAAGCATGGGGTCAGGGTTATGGTGGGCGAGAAGGTTATGGAGGTCAAAGGCCAGGAAAGGGTTACAGGCGTCGGGACAACCGGGGGCGATATCCCCTGTGACCTGGTTATTTGGGCGGCCGGGGTGCGGCCCAATATCACCCTTGGCCGGGAGGCTAACCTGGAGATAGGCCAGTTCCGTGGCTTGAAGGTTAATGCTGCCCTGGCTACCAGTGCACCCTATATCTATGCCTGCGGCGACTGCGTGGAAACATGGGACCGGGTACTCCAGCGTCCGGGGTTATCTTTATTGTGGGCCAGTGCTAAAGAACAGGCAGCAGTAGCAGCCAGCAACTGCCTGGGGATTGCCAGGGAATATCCTGGTTCCCTGGGGGTTTTAATCGAAGAAATAGGCACTTTAACGGCAGTATCAGCCGGCTTTACCGAAGCATCCCTGCAAAATATGCCGGGTATAGGGGCTATAAATGTTCTAAAGGGAAAAGACGCCTGTGGCTATCACAAAATGCTGGTCCAAGGCGAGAAAATTGTAGGTATCCAGGTTGTGGGCCATTTCCGGGGAGCTGGAGCTGTCCTGGCCTGGATGCAGAAGGGTACTCCTTTAGCGGCAATCAGGGAAGTTTTGGATAATCCTGTTTATCTCTCAGGGGCCCCCTGGTATAACCAGGCGGTCAGGCTGGTCAGTTAAATAGCAATCCCCCGTCGCCCCTTCACGGCCAGGGATCCAGGGGTGGTGTGGGTGGGGGGAGGTAAAAGGTGATATAATGGATAGCTTCTTACAAGATCTCCTGGGCGAGCGCATCACCGATGACTGGTGGGAACGGGTGATCTACGGCCGGGACCTGGCCGAAGTGCCGGGTTTTATGCTCCGCTTACTGGGGCTGGAAACTGTTCCCGATCTGGTGGCCCGGCCGGTAAGTACCGAGGAAACGGCGGCGCTGGTAAAATATGCTGCTGATAAAGGAATGGCTATAACACCCCGGGGGAGTGGCTCGTCAGCCTTCTTTAACAGCGTCCCCGTAAAAAGGGGCTTAACCCTCGACCTGAGTGGCTTAAAGGGTGTAGAAGATCTGGATACCGGGCGGGGAGAGGTAACGGTGAAGGCCGGTACGCGCTGGTTGGACCTGGACCGAGAGTTACGGGGCCAGGGATGGGCCGTTAAAAGCTACCCCACCAGTGCACCGACGGCTACTGTAGGTGGTTGGCTCAATATGGAAGGTTATGGTATAGGTAGCCTGTACTATGGCCCCTTAAAGGACCAGATAATAAGGCTGGAGGTCGTTTTAGCCGACGGTACGGTAAAAGAAATTACCAGGGAGACGACACCCCCTGTGTCATGGTTTGCCGGGTGCGACGGTACGCTGGGTATTGTCACCAGGGTAACCCTCAGTATTCGTCCGGTACCAGTTGCGGAGGGTCACTGGTTGTTGTCCTTCAGCACGGTTGACTCCCTGGGCCAGGCAGCCCGGGAGCTGGCGGCGGCCCCGGTCCGGCCTTATCATCTCAGTTATCTCAGCAGTACTTACTTCGGATTTCTGAGTCAACTGGGGTATCAAGTTCCCCCAGGGGAAATCCTGGAGGTCGCTTATGAGGGAGATGAGATAAGTGTCAAGGCCGGGCAGGAGGCCGTAGCAGACGTGGCTGGTAAATTTGGGGCAGTAATTTTACCGGCTGAAATGGCGGCCCACAAATGGGAAGAACGTTTTTACCATATGCGTTTGAAACGCCTGGGCCCGACTTTAATGGCAGCAGAGGACTGGTTGCCCATACACAACCTTGGTGTATATTACAATAATTTACAATTATTAGGGCGGCAGTTGAAGACCAGATTTTATAGCTACGGTACGATTGTCGACCCTGAAAGGATGACTGTATTTACAGGTTACAGGGCGGACGTCCGGCAAGGGTTCCGCTATCTTGTAGCCATGGCGGTGACTGGTAAATTGCATACCCTGGCCAGGAGGTTGGGTGGTCATCCCTATTCAATCGGCCTCTGGAACACCCCGTATTTACCATCGATTTATTCCCGGAAGGAATTGGCCGCAGCCAGGGGAAGGAAGCAGCAGCTTGATCCGAAGGGTTTGCTAAACCCGGGTAAGCACTACTCCTATCCCACCCTCCTGCCACCCTGGCTGTTTGCTTGGGGTACCAATATAGCCAGCTGGCTACAGAGATTCACCGGGCCGGGGGAGTGGGAGTGACAGCAATGGAGAAGAAGTTTTATTATACAGGGTTAGAGGAAGAGGCCACCATTTGCGGCCGCTGCGGTTACTGCCGGGATGTCTGCCCGGCCTTTGCCGCCGGTGGCTGGGAGTCCTTTTCACCCCGGGGGAAGTTGGCCCTGGTGCAGGCCATGGGCGCCGGTGATTACCCCCAGAAGCTAATTGATCGGGTATACCAGTGTACCCTGTGTGGCGCCTGCAGGGAAGCCTGTAACGTCAATATTGACACCCGCCAGATGTGGCTGGATCTGCGCCAACGTATCGTTAACGTCGGCCGGGCGCCGGAGGCTATGTATACCCTGCGGGATACAGTGTTGACCAAAGGCAATATATCCGGGGAAGAACCCCGTAATCGCCTGTTATGGTCAGAAAACCTGGGCGAGGAAATCCCGGGTGGCCTTTACGGTCGTAAGAAACCGGAAGTACTTTATTTCCTCGGCTGCGTCGCCTCCCTCTTTCCGGCAGCCTTTGGCATTTCCCAATCGATGGTCAAGATCCTGGCCAAAGCAGGTGTCAACTTTACAACCCTGGGAGCCGACGAAATCTGTTGCGGCTTTCCCCTGCTAGCAGCCGGAATGACCGACGCGGCAGCCCAAATGGCCGCCCGGAATGTAGCCCTGGTGGAGGACCTGGCTCCCGCAGTAATTGTCGCCACCTGCCCCTCCTGCCTGCATACCTGGAAACATGAATACCCGCACCTGTTAAAACGTGAATTACCCGTACCGGTCCTCCACAGCAGCCAGTACCTGCTGCGCCTGGTACAGGAAGGGCGGGTAAAGATGGTGCGGCGGGACGAGACCGTTACCTATCATGATCCCTGCGACCTGGGTCGCAACAACGGTATCTACGAGGAACCCCGTCAATGAATTACCTCTGTGCCGGGGGTAGAGCTGGTGGAGATGGAACGTAACCAGGCCGATTCCCTCTGCTGCGGTGGCGGCGGAAACCTGGAAATGGTTAACCAGGAATTGTCAGCGGAGATTAGCAAGCTAAAGGTGGAAATGATTAAAAAGACGGGAGCGCGGACGGTTATTAGCGGCTGCCAGCAGTGTAAGCGGACTATAAGTGGCGCCGTTAGAAAGGAAAAGGCCAGGGTGCGGGTGCAGGACCTGACTGAATTTATCCTGGCGTCTATAGAAGAATGATAACACTGTCAAGAAAAGAGGTCCAAGCGTGCGCCAGTGGCGTTTACTAGATACCGGTAGCCGGACTGCCGCCGAGAATATGGCCCTGGACGAGGTTCTGTTGATAGCCCGTTACCAGGGAATAGCTCCAAACACCATCCGCTTCCTGCAGTTTAACCCGCCCTGCGTCCTGGTGGGCTTTCACCAGGTGGTAGAGCAAGAAGTAAGATTGGAGTACTGCCGCCGGGAGGGGATAGAGATCAACCGCCGCATCACCGGTGGCGGCGCCCTTTTCTGGGATACCAGCCAGCTAGGGTGGGAAGTCATCACTACCCTGGACTATCCCGGTGTTTCCCGGCGCCTGGAGCATCTCTACGCCCAGCTATGCGGAGCGGTAGCCCGGGCCTTGCAGCGCCTGGGGGTACCGGCGGCCTACAGGCCCCGCAATGACATTGAGGTCCGGGGCCGCAAGATCTCCGGTACCGGGGGGACGGAGCTGGGCGGTGCTTTCCTTTACCAGGGTACCCTGCTTATTAACTTTGACGTTGAAACCATGCTCCGGGCGCTGCGCATCCCCACCGAAAAGCTCAAAGCCAAAGAGATCGACTCCCTGAAAGAACGGGTCACCTGTCTCAAATGGGAGCTGGGCCGGGTACCACCCCTGGCGACCATCAAACAGGTCATAGCTGAAGAATTCTCCCGGGAATTCCATATGGAACTGGTAGCCGGGGGCCTGACGCCGGCGGAGGAAAGCCTGCTAGCAGAACGCCAGCCCTATTTCCAGTCCAGGGACTGGATAAACGCTGTCCAGGGAATAACCTCCCGGACCGAGTTGCGGTCCGGGAGGCGCACCCGGGGCGGTTTCATACGCAGTTCCCTGGTCTTAGGACCGGGCAACCGCCGTATAGATAGCCTCTACCTCACCGGTGACTTCTTTGCCCATCCCCGGCGCGCCATCTTTGACCTGGAGGCGAGCCTCAAAGGTCTGCCCGCCGAGCCGGAGATAGTGACGAGGGAGGTTAATGAATTCTTCCGGCGCACCGGTGCCCGCCTGCCTGGTATTAAGCCATCCGAAGTAGCGGCTACCATTAACGACGCCCTGGCCAAGAAAGACTACCTTGCCCAGGGGATACCTGTAACGGCTGTAAATAGCGTCTACACTGTCGGTAAACCCCTGGCGGAAATCACTGTAGCTCCAGTGGTCCTTTTACCCTACTGTGCCAAACTACCAACCTGCCGTTTTCGCAACCGCCAGGGGTGCAGCCAGTGCGGCCGTTGCGATATCGGTACGGCCTACGCCCTGGCTAGGCAATACGGCCTGGAACCCCTGACCATACAGAACTACGAAATGCTGGCCCGGGTCTTACAAAGGTTGAAGAAGGAAGGTGCCCCTGCCTTCCTGGGAAGCTGCTGCGAAGCCTTCCTTACCAAGCACCGTCGTGACCTGGAACGCATCGGCCTGCCCGGCATCCTGGTCGACATCGACAGTTCCACCTGCTATGAGCTGGGCCAGGAAAATGCCGCCCATGCCGGTCTCTTTGAAAAACAGACCAGCCTCAAGATGAACCTGCTGGAGTTCCTCCTGGCCCGGGTAGCCCCGCACCAGGGCCGGGGGCAGGAGAGGGTTGCCCATGCTTAAATTCGATGCCGTCGTCGTCGGCGCCGGGCCAGCCGGTAGTACAGCCGCCCGGGTAATTGCTGCTACCGGCGCCCGGGTACTCCTGGTAGAAAAGAAGGCCCGGGTGGGTTGTCCCGTCCAGTGCGCCGAGTACGTACCGGCTTTAATCAGCCTGGAGGTTGAACTAACTGCGGCTGCCATTGCCCAACCCGTTCAAACCCTGGTAACCCTTTTCCCAGACGGTAGCCGGACCCTTACGTCAGCCCCGGGTTATATTCTTAACCGGGAGATTTTTGATAGTACCCTGGCAGAAGCGGCCGTACGGGCCGGAACGGAACTGTGGCTCCAGGCCAGGGTTGTGGACCTTAAGGACGATATTCTGGTTATACAACGGGAAGGAGAAAGGCTAAAGGTAAAGGCAGCACTAATCATTGGCGCTGATGGTCCCCTCTCCCCGGTTGCCCGACTCTCCGGCTGGCCGCGGCAGCCCCTGGCGGTGGCAGCCCAGCTAGAAGTGGTCCTGCCAGAAAAACTGGAAAATACCCGCGTCTACTTTGATCCCCTTTACCGGGGCGGGTATGCCTGGGTCTTCCCGAAAGGGAAAACTGCCAACGTGGGGGTGGGGTTTATACCAGGGGATCTCACCCCCCCGCAAGCGCTGCAGCACTTTTTGGGGCGCCTGGGCTGGCAGGGACAAAAGGTGATGCGGCGGACCGGCGGCTATATCCCCACGGGTGGCCCCTACCCGGAGGTTCACCGGGGTATGGTCCTCCTGTGTGGCGATGCCGGCGGCTTCACCCACCCGGTGACGGGAGCCGGCATCCTGACAGCCGTCTTGAGCGGCCGCCTGGCCGGGGAAGCCGGCTCGGACTATCTCAGCCGGGGGACCTCCCTTACCAGTTACGAAACAAGCTGGCGCGGCCTTTTGGGAAAGACCATGGCCAGGGCCGTCAACAGCAGGCAGCACTGGCAGGCAGAGTGGAGTATGGACAACTACTGCCTCACAAAGCTTTTAAGCAAGACGTGGTTTTAAGATAGTTTTCTCCAGTGTGGCTGGCTGTACAGGTGTACTACCGGCCATTTTTACTTCCAACTAGATTAAGGCAGGTTTTCCTGTAATATTCCCGGGGTAAAAGAGGCTTCTGGGGGCGAATTCCAGGACCGAACCGGGCTGGTAGGGGCTGGACAGGTAGTCGGCCGGGTCGGTGCTGATAAGCCGTACTATCCGTGCCTGGTTAAAACCCAGTGGTTCAACCTCAAGGGTCAGCTTGCCTATTTTTATCTCCTGAAACTGCGGGCAAAAGCTTTCCTGCCCTTCCCAGATGAGTTCCGGTGGCAGGGGGGTATAAAGGCCCATTAATCGACACCTCCCCGGAGGTTTTCCTGCCGGCTATAGCGAAAAATTAACAGACAGGATATGGCTTCACTTTTTCAATGCAGCTTTCCCGGACCTGGGGCGCCATCGGCGATAAGTTTTTTCAAATGGCCGACAGCGTCAGCCAGGCCGCCTACTTCATCTATTAACCCTACCCTGACGGCGTCCTTCCCTACCAGGATGGTGCCGATATCGCGGGCCAGTTCTCCGGTGGCGAACATAAGGCGGCGCAATTCCTGTTCGGAAATGTTAGCATGGTCGACGACAAAACGGATGACCCGGTCTTGCATCTTATCCAGGTATTCATAGGTCTGGGGGACGCCGATGACCAGGCCGGTAAGGCGAATGGGG
>JASUSX010000095.1 GCA_030445875.1 Clostridia bacterium | reverse complement strand
TTCCAGTTTAGCACAAAAAGCAGATCAATACTACCGCCAGGCCAGCACCGGCCGCGGGAAAAACCGTCTCTCCCTTGGCTACCCCGGTACCACCCGTTTGACGTCCATCACGTCGCGGATACGGCGGATTTTATCCATAATATAATTAAGGTGCTCCAGGCTCCGGATCTCGATCTTCAAGTCTACCAAGGCCTGGTCGTTCCTGGTGGCGCGGGCGTGGATGGAATTGACAATGGTCTTAGTGTCGGCCACAGCCGCCATAATGTCGAGGGCCAGGTTAGGCCGGTCCAGGGCCAGGGCCTCGATATGCACCTGGTAGGTGGCCTCATCCGCCCCATCCCAGGCCACCTCAATAATGCGCTCCCCCTCTGTTTCGCGATGGTGGTTAATATTGGGACAATCGGCCCGGTGCACACTCACGCCCCGGCCCCTGGTAATATAGCCCACGATGGCATCCCCAGGCAGGGGGTTACAACAGTGGGCCAGGCGAATGTCCAGGTCGTCCATACCCATTACCCTTACGCCGTGGGAAGGTTTGCCATAGCTGCTCCAGGGTTTAATAGTTGTTTTAACAACCTCCGCCGGGGAGGGGGCCTCTTCCTCACCCCGCAGCCGGCCCACCAACTGGAAGGGGGTAATGACCCCATCCCCCACCATGACATACAGGTCGTCAACCCCGGCCAGGTTGTATTTGCGGGCTGCTTCCTGGAGCAAACCGGGTTTTAATATCTCTTCCGGTTCCAGGCCCTGTTTCTGACACTCCTTCTCTAACATCTCCCGGCCCCGGGCCAGGTTTTTCTCCCGTTCCTCTTTCCGGAACCACTGGCGGATGCGATTTTTGGCCTGGGAGGTTTTCACCAGGTGCAGCCAGTCCCGGCTGGGGCGGCTCCCCTTGGTGGTTATAACCTCGACAATATCCCCGGTCTTTAAGCGGTAGTCCAGGGGTACAATGCGGCCGTTGACCCGCGCCCCGGTACAGCGGTGGCCTACATCAGTATGCACGCGGTAGGCGAAATCAATGGGGACCGAGCCGGCCGGCAGTTCCACCACATCCCCCCGGGGAGTAAAGACATAGACGCGGTCGGAAAAGAGGTCGATTTTCAGGGACTCCATAAACTCCCTGGGGTCGCGCATCTCGCGCTGCCAGTCTAGAAGCTGGCGCAGCCAGGTAAGCTTCTGTTCAAATTCGGGATCCGAATTGCCGCCGCCCTCTTTGTAACGCCAGTGGGCGGCAATGCCGTACTCGGCCGTACGGTGCATCTCCCAGGTCCGGATTTGGATCTCAAAGGGATCGCCGTTAGGGCCGATCACCGTGGTGTGCAGGGACTGGTACATATTGGGCTTGGGCATGGCGATATAATCCTTAAAGCGCCCGGGGATGGGCTTCCACAAGGCGTGGATAAGCCCCAGGACGGCATAGCAATCCTTGACGGATTCCACTATTACCCGTACGGCTATGAGGTCATAGACCTCGTTTAATTCCTTGCCCTGCTTGACCATTTTGTTATAAATACTATAAAAATGCTTGGGCCGGCCCTTGATGTCGGCTTTAAGCCCGCTCTCCTCCAGCTTGGCCGCCAGGATGTTAACGACCTGCTGGATATATTCTTCCCGTTCCCGGCGCTTCATGTTGATGCTGTTGACCAGCTCATAGTAACGCTCCGGTTCAAGGTAGCGCAGGGCCTGGTCCTCCAGCTCCCATTTGAGGCGAAAGATACCCAGGCGGTGGGCCAAGGGAGCGAAGATCTCCAGGGTCTCCCGGGCGATCTCCTGCTGTTTCTCCGGCGGGTGATGCTTCAGGGTCCGCATATTATGGAGGCGGTCGGCCAGCTTAATCAGGATCACCCGGATATCCTGGGCCATGGCCAGGAACATCTTACGCAGGGTCTCCGCCTGCTGTTCTTCCTTGGTCTTACATTCCAGGCGGCTCAGTTTGGTGACGCCGTCGACCAGCAGGGCTATCTCTTCGCCAAAGATCTCCCTAATGGTATCCAGGCTGACAGGGGTATCCTCCACCACATCATGGAGGAGGGCTGCCGCGATGGTCACCACATCGAGCTGCAATTCGGCCAGGATAGCGGCCACTTCCAAAGGATGGGTAATATAGTCTTCCCCGGAGCGCCGTTTCTGCCCCTGGTGGGCAGCAGCGGCGAACTGGTAGGCTTCCTCGGCGACCTTAAGGCTAACCCCTGGTTGGTAACTCTTTATCTGTTGTTCCAGTTCCTGCAGATCCATCGGGCATCACCTCCCTGCCTGTTAGTTGCTGATAAAACCGCCGGGCCAGCTCCCTTTCAGCCTCCAGTTGCCGGTAGCGCCGGGAGGCCATCAGGTTGCTCCTGGCGTCCACCTCCTGCAAGCGGACAGCCAGTCCCCGGCCCTGCCTTTCGACCTGGATCAGGCCCAGTTCTTCAAAGATCGCCAGGAACCAATTTTGATGATAACCCCTGTTATTAATTATGTAAAGGCCATGGCCCCGGTTCGTCTCTTTTTGCAAGCGGCGATAATAATTTGCCAGCACCTGGCGCAGGGGGGGCGGTGGCCCAACCACGTCGCCGAGGTTGATAAAGACCTCCGTCAGTTGGTCACCAGGAGGTAAGGCGAGTTCGACTTCCTCCTGGCTGCCGGGGAGATAGTTAAAGATGACGGCGTCCGCCGGGTAATACCAGGCCGGCAGGTCGCGTCTGGCTACCAGCAACGGTAGCTGGCCGCTGCAGGCCCCTTCCCGGACCAGCGCCAGTTGGGTGGGATCCAGAAAGGTATCAACAGCCAGCCGCACCCCCGGCAGCTCCTGCGACAGCCTGGCCCGCAGCTGCAACATCTGCCTGGCATCCCGGGTATAGATGAGGATCTTCCTTCCCCGGGCCAATAGCTCCGCCAGCAGGGGCAAAAGGGACGGAAAGGGTTGCCAGTGCTCCGGGTTGCTGGCTGCCCGCAACATCTTCCCCGCCCCCTGGCCTCCTGGTACCAGGGAGGAAATAAAGAGGTTGGCTGGCCCGGTTTCCCTATCCAGGCTCCAGAAGGGGTAACAGGTAATGATCCCCTGGCCCGCCTCCAGATTCCTTGCCAAACCCGCCCGGCCCAGCCAGGGCCCCAGGGGACGCAAGGAGCAGGTATGCCCCAAAAAACGCTTCAAGCCATAGTAGCACTGGCGGACAGCTAAGCTGGTGGCAAATAAAATACCCGCGGCCGGCCCGTTCCCTGGTAAGGCGGCCTGTAATTGCTGGCACCAGGTGGCGGCAGCCCCTGTTTCCCTGGCTGCCGCCACCAGCTCCGCCGCCCCCGGCAGCGGGTTCCCCTCCCGGCCGGCCGGGCGCAGGGCTACCAACCGGAGCTGGAGCTCTTCCCTGCCCTGGTAGGAATTCCGTTCCAGGTAAAAGGCCAGGTCTACCACATGGCCAGGTGCTATGCCGGGGGGCAACTGCAGGTTAAAGCCGATGGTATCCAGTTCCCGGCCCTCCCCGGCTACCGTAAGCTTCAGGTGAGCCCCGCCATTCCCCACCTGGCGGGCGGAATTCAGGCGGGCGTTCCGGTAAAGCAGGATGGGTTGGGGGTTACCTTCGCCAAAGGGCGCCAGGGCCTCCAGCTCCGCCAGTAACTGCCAGTCAAGCTGGCTAAATAGGACCTCCACCTCGGGCTTTATGGCTGCGGCCGGGGCCGGCCCGGCAGCCCCGGCTACTTCCTCCAGGGCTGCCTTAAAGGCCGCCCGGAAAGCCGGCACCTCGACGGCGGCGATCTCTAACCCGGCTGCCCCGGCGTGGCCGCCAAAGGCCAAAAGGTGGGAGCGACAGCGGGTAAGGAGGGCATGAAGATTGAGGCCCGGCGTGCTCCGGCCTGAACCCCGCCCCCTGTCCCCGGCCAGGGCTATTAAAATAACCGGACAGTGAAATTTTTCGACCAGCCGGGCGGCGACAATACCGGTTACCCCCGGGTGCCATCCTTCAGCCGCCAGGACCAGGCCTTTCTCTCCCGCGGCCAGGGCCGCTATAGCCATGGCCTCAGCCTCTTGAGCGACGCCCTCCTCCAGGGTTTTCCGGGCCTGGTTTTCTCGCTGCAGGTACCCAGCCAGCTCCAGGGCCCGCTGGGGGGAAGGGGTAAGGAGGAGCTCCAAGGCCGGGGCGGCGCTGCTCATCCGGCCGCAGGCATTCAGGCGCGGGATAAGGCTAAAAGCCAAATCCCGGACCGTCCATTCCCCGGGCGGTAGTCCGGCTACTTCGGCCAGGGCCTGCAGGCCTGGCCGCCTGCCCCTGGCCAGGACCGGCAAACCCAGCTGGACCAGGAGCCTGTTTTCCCCCAGGAGGGGCACCGCGTCGGCTATAGTTGCCAAGGCAACCAGGTCCAGGGCTGCACCGGCGGGTATCCCATCTACCGGCGCCATTCCCGTGGCGATGGCCAGGGATTGGGCCAGCTTAAAGGTTACCCCGGCACCGCAAAGGGGGGGAAGGGCTGGCGATAGCAGGGGGTTGACGACGGCCGTGGCCCGGGGCAGTACGTTCCCCGGCTGGTGGTGGTCCGTAATAACCAGGTCCAGTCCCATATGCTGCGCCAGATCAGCTTCTTCCATGGCAGTTATACCGCAGTCCACCGTCACTACCAGGCTACAACTATGCTCCAGGGCCCTCCTCAGGCCGTTTTCCTTTAAGCCGTAACCCTCACCCAGGCGGTCCGGGAGGTAGGACTCTGCTTCTATTCCCAGGCCGGCCAGGGTTTCCAGCATGATAGCCGTGGCCGCCAGGCCGTCGACATCGTAGTCGCCATAAACCATGACCCTTTCCTGTTGGGCAGCGGCTTGCAGCAGGCGATCCCGGGCCGCCAGCAGGCCAGGTATTTCCTCCGGCGGTAAAAGGCGTCCCGGGTCGGCCTGGAGAAAAGCCCGGGCCGCCGCCGCCGTAGTCAGGCCCCGGTTCAGGAGAACCTGCGCTGTGACAGGCGAAATATGTAGTTCACGGGCCAGGGCCAGCCTGCCCGGCAGGTCGGCCGGCGGTATGGCCCACTCGGCCCCGGACGGGCTTCCGGCATCCCGCACCGGCGCACCAAGTTCCGGCAGTGCCCCGGCGCGCGGCCCCGCTCCCCCGTTCAAGCCTCCGGCTTCCCTTCGAGGGGTATGGCCCCGGCTCCCGGCGCCGCTTTACCCTGCTCCAGGCGCGCCAGATCCTCCTGCAGCCGCTTACACCGGCTTCTTAATTCCCGTATTTCCCGGGCCTGGCGCAGTTGCTTGACGGCGCCCAGCAAAAACACCACCAGGGCACCGAAGGCCGCCGACCCCAGGATGACCAGGACCAGGGAGATATGGCGAAACTGCCAGGCCAGGAAATTGATTTCTACCTGGACGGCGTTCTGGACGGCAAAAACGGCCACCAGGAGGGCAAAAAAAATGGCCAGGAGAGAAAATACCTGCACGGTCCCCCACCCCCGAATAATTGACTTTCTTCACCTGGATTCAATTCGCCCTCGAGGGACCTTTTTCCTTCTCCGGGCAGGCCGGACATACCGGACAATCCTGGGGCCCGTTGCAGGGCTCGGCGTGGATTAAAATATCGGTGTAAGGCAATTCCGCCTTTATTTCATTACCAATATGCTCACAGAGGTCGTGGACGTAGTCGATATGCTGGTAGCGCGGCACTACCAGGTGCAGGTCGACCTGGCGGTCGCGACCAGCCTTGCGGGTGCGTAGTTTGTGAAACTCCACATACTCGTCAGCGTGCCGGGCGATGATTTCCTTAATAACCCTTTCCTCTTCTTCCGGCAGGCTGACATCCATTAAAGGCAGCACGGACGCGCGGGTCAACTCGAAGGCGGCCTTGATGATCATAGCCGCTACTACCAGGGCTACCAGGGGGTCCAGCCAGGAATAGCCCGTTATAGCCAGGGCCAGCAGGCCCAGCATCACGCCCACGGAGGTGTAGACGTCGGTCCGCAGGTGCCAGGCGTCAGCCTCCAGGGCGATGGATTCCGTTTTCCCGGCGACCTGGAAGAGGTAGCGGGAAACCAGGTAGTTGACCAGGCTGGCCAGCCCCATGACAGCCACGCCGGTCAGGGGATCGTTGACTGTATGGGCACCGCCCATAAGCCTTTTCATAGCCTCATAAATGATCCAGATAGCGGCCACGAAAATCAGTATGGCTTCAATGGTCCCGGATATGTTCTCAATCTTACCGTGGCCGTAACGGTGCTCAGCATCGGCCGGTTTGCTGGCTTCCCGGACGGAAAAAAAGGCGATCAGCGCCGCCGCCAGGTCCAGGCCGGAATGGATGGCTTCCGACATGATGCTCACCGAGTGCATCCAGTAACCTATACCCAGCTTGCCTGCTACCAGCAGGGAATTAGAGATGATAGATACCCTGGCCGCCCTGGCCCGCAGTTCCATCGTAGAGCCCCCAATTTCGAGATGAAGTAAAAAATTGGACTTCACCCCTTTGATGAAGTCCTGGCCAGGGAAGACTTTCGGGTACCGGTACTGGCCTGCCTACCGGCCTTTAGGTTCCATTATACAACTTCCAATCATAATCTGCAAGCCGCCCGGCTTAAAAAAGTCCAAGCAGGCGCCCGCCCAGGAGTGCTGCCGGGATCAAAAGGGCTCCCAGCCGTAAACCGGGCCGCCACAGCGCCGTGGCGGCCTCCGGCAGGGAGTGCAGCCGGGTGAGTTGTACCGCCGCCAGGCCGCCTGCACCACCAGCCAGGGCCAGCCCCCATAGAGGGCCCAGGAAAATACCCCCCACGAGCAGGGCAGTCAAAGCCCCCAGGAGTATCTGCACCCCGGCGCGGGTGGCCTCTCCATAGCGGCCGAACCAGCGCCGGGTTGCCCTCTCCCCTGCTGCCAGGGCTGCAGACCCCAGAATCGTGGCCGAGGCGACATAAGGTGGTGTCAGCCCCGGTACCAGGCCAGTCATGCCAAAGATGACCCCGGACGCCCAGATGAGCACCAACCCCCGCCAGGGCCGCACCAGCCCGGCTACCAGGGCTACGCAAAAAATCAAACCGCCCAGGAAGTAAAGAATTAAACGCGGTTCCATGGTATACCTGCCCGCAGCTTTTCTACTGCGTAGCATACCTCGTCCGGGACAGATTATTCCCTCTACTATATCAGGCCGGGGCTTTAAGGGTAGATTCCCCGGATGCGGACAGCCTGGGCTACCCGGCCCACCGCCAGGACATAGGCAGCAGTACGGGGGTAAAGGTTCTTCTCTTTGGTGAGAGCAAAGACCTCGTTGAAGGCGGCTACCATCACCTGGGTAAGCTTCTGGTTCACCTCTTCCTCCGTCCAGAAGAACTTCATGTTGTCCTGCACCCACTCGAAATAAGAAACCACCACCCCGCCGGCGTTGGCCAGGATGTCCAACTTTTATGGAGTCCGGTTTGAATGTAGGGCGAGGCAAATGGAGGCTAAGTAAGGCGAATTCTAGAATGGGGGGAGAGTCTGCTTACACTTACAACTTGCCACGACCCACCCCGACCAAATCACCCTCTACAATAGCGTTACAAGCTTCCCAATCGTGTCAATTACTCACCACCTCTATCAATAATTAATTATTAGTATTACCAAGCCCTTCTTTTCTTTGCATGGCGTCCAGCACCGGATCTACCGTTTCCTGGGGGGCTGACCCGTGGCCACCCCGGCCCTGCTCTACAAGGGTAAATTCATGGGAACCCGCCATCATCTTGCCGCTCGTTAACCCCATTGTCCCCACTTCTAAGGGCTGCCACACATGAGCTCCTATAATGGCGTCCACGCCAGCGAGGGCCCCGTCTGCGATCATACGCTGCGCCCCTCCCGGCAATAGGTCCTCACTGGGTTGAAACAAAAAGCGTATGTGACCGGAAAACCCCTCCCTCAGTTCGCAGAGCACCCTGGCTGCCCCTAACAGCATCGCAGTATGGGCGTCGTGGCCGCAGGCATGGCACACCCCTGGAGGGCGAGAAAGATCGGAAGAGC
>JASUSX010000094.1 GCA_030445875.1 Clostridia bacterium | reverse complement strand
TGACCATGGTTGCCACAAAATATATAATATTTACAGGTCTTACTGAGTAGGAAAGTAGGAAATGGAGCGTGTTTTAATATGGAAATGATCAGAATCCGGCCTAAAGGTCAAATAACCCTTCCACCTTCGGTGCGCAAGGCCGTCCAAGCAGATGTCGGCGATTACCTAATATATGAAATACAAGGTGATAGCGTGATTTTGCGCAAAAACCCGGTCTACCCCCCTGCTAATTTTAACGACGGTATCTGGCGGCTAGTCGGTTCCGCTGAAGATAAAGAGGGCAAGAAGGACGTATCTACCAACAAACATAAATACTTAGGGGAAGAGCTATGAGGATCCTGGTTGATTCTAGCGCCATAGTAGCCTTAATCCTAAGGAATGACCAGCGTTACACTGAGGCCGTTAAAACCCTTCGTTACCTGACGGAAAAAAGGGCAACGTTAGTCCTTTCGAATTTCATTGTGGCTGAAACCTATAACCTTATTGCCGTTAGAGCCTACCCGGCCAAAGCGAGGGAGTGGCTTCTGGCCAATACCTGGCCAATCGAAAGAGTTTCAACCCATGATGAAAAGGAAGCTAGGCGGATTATTGAAAAATATGCCGATAAAAATTTCTCATATACTGACGCTACCAGTTTCGCCCTCATGGTCCGCCTTTCTTTCGATTTAGTATTTACCTACGACAGGCATTTTGTCCAGTATGGCCTGTCTACCCAGGAAAACCTCAATATACATGGATGAGATATTAAATCATCCTGATGGCAAACTGCGGACAGGCTTCAGCGCATTAACTCCAGGGGAGGGGGGAGTTATCCGATCTTCTGGAATGGAAAAAACCACCTACCTCTACCATTAAGTTTTATGTTAACAAAACCTGGCGCCCGTGCTACAATAAAGATGCCATCAATTCCACTTCTTCCACCAGATCGCCGAATTTCCCTGTAGGAAACGGGGGAACCAGGTAAGGGGGTTAATCCCCGCCCACTTCGTGACCAGCGGCCCGGTGAACCCGGACTTCTGCAAAGAAAAGGGGCGGGGTAGGGCCATCCTTGGTCCGCACCCGGCAGCTAACCTCGTAGGCGTGGAAGGGGGTGGAATTTTTTTACCCTTTTTGCGCCCTTTTCGTCACCTGGTGGTAAATTGCCTCCGCGTCCAGGGTCTTAACCTCGCCCCCGGCCATGAGAACCTTCCCGTTAACGATGACCGTATCCACATCGCTGCCCCGGGCGGCATAGACCAGGTTGGCCTCCACGTCGTTGGGCGGCATCAGGTGGGGCTGACGCATATTCACCAGGATCAGGTCGGCCTTTTTGCCCGCTTCCAGGGTACCGATTTCTTTATCCAATCCCAGGGCTTTAGCCCCATTCAAAGTGGCCATGGTCAGGGCCTGGTGGGCGGGGACGGCCGTGGGATCGCTGGTAATCCCTTTAGCCAGCAGTGCTGCAGTGCGCATCTCGGCCACCATATCCAGGTTGTTGTTGCTGGCGGCGCTGTCGGTGCCGATGGCTACATTAACACCGGCGGCCAGCATCTCTTTCACCCGAGCTACCCCGCTGGCCAGCTTTAGGTTGCTCTCCGGGCAGTGGGCCACGCCGACCTTTTTCCTGGCCAGGATGGCGATTTCCTCGGTGGTTAGATGGACACAGTGGGCGGCCAGGACTGGTAGATCCAGCAGGCCTAGCTTGTTCACCAGGGCTACCGGGGTGGTACCGTAACGAGCTTTAACGTCTTCCACCTCTCCCCGCGTTTCCGCCAGGTGGATATGTAGCCCCACTCCCAGGCCGGCGGCCGTTTCCGCCACCCGAGCCAGGTATTCCGGCGGGCAGGTATAGGGAGCGTGGGGACCCAGCATGGTGGTCACCCGGCCCTCACCGGCTCCCTGCCATTCCTTTACCAGACTGATGCCGGTAGCCAGGCGCTTGCGACCGGTGTCCTGGAAGCCAATCAGCCCCTGGCTGAGACAGACCCGCAGGCCGGCCGCCACCACCGCTTCCGCCACGGCATCCATGTGGAAATACATATCGGCAAAGGTGGTGGTCCCGGAGCGGATCATCTCCAGCAGGGCGAGCTGGGTGCTCCAGTAGATATCCTCCCGGTCAAGCTCTGCTTCCCGCGGCCAGATCTTTTCTTCCAGCCACTGCTTCAAAGGCAGGTCATCAGCAAAGCTGCGCAGCAGGGTCATGGCGGCGTGGGTGTGGGCGTTGACCAGGCCCGGCAGGGCGGCCATCCCCTCCGCCGCGATGACGGTTTCGGCCTGCCAGCCGGCCGGTACCCCCTGCGCCGGGCCGACATAGACCAGGCGGTCGTCGTTGATGGCGATGGCGCCGTCCTCCACCACGGCACCATTGATAGGGACAATAGTACAGCCCTTGATTAAGATTCTGCTCATGGTTATTCCCCCTTCTCCCCGGCCAGGCCGTTGAACAGGGCGGCGGCAAAATCCCGGGGTTGAAAATCTTTGAGGTCTTCCAGTCCTTCCCCCAGGCCCACCAGCTTGACGGGGATACCCATTTCAGCGGCTATGGCCAGGACCACCCCGCCTTTGGCCGTACCGTCGAGTTTGGTCAGGGCAATCCCGGTGACCCCGGTCGCTTCGCTGAAAAGTTTGGCCTGGGAAATGGCGTTCTGGCCGGTGGTGGCGTCCAGGACCAGGAGGACCTCATGGGGCGCCCCCGGCAGCTCCCGTTCGATTACCCGGCGGATTTTTTTCAGTTCTTCCATCAGGTTCGTTTTCGTCTGCAGGCGGCCGGCGGTATCCACCAGGACCACGTCAGCACGGCGGTTGCGGGCCGACTGGATGGCGTCATAGACTACCGCAGCCGGGTCGGCGCCGGCCTGGTGGCGGATCAGCCCGGCCCCGGCCCTTTCCGCCCACACGGCCAGCTGCTCGCCCGCGGCGGCGCGGAAGGTATCGGCCGCCGCCAGGATAACCTTCTTGCCCTCCTGTTGCAAGCGGTGGGCCAGCTTGCCGATGGTGGTCGTCTTACCGGCGCCGTTGACCCCTACTACCAGGATGACCGTCGGCGGCGTGGGGGACCAGCCCAGGCGGGGGGCCTCCTCCCCAAGGATCCCGGCCACTTCCTCCTGGAGCAAATCACCGACGGCTGCCGGTTCGGTCAGCTTGCGTTCCTTGACCTGCCGCCGTATCCTGTCTACCAGTTCCATGCTGGTCCGGGCGCCGACATCGGCCGTGACCAGGATCTCTTCCAGTTCGTCGAAGAAATCGTCATCCAGCCGGCTGCTGCCGGACAGCAGTGCCCCCACCCTTTGCGTCAGATTCTGACGCGTCTTAGTTAAACCCTCTTTAAGCTTGTTGAAAAAGTTCATCGCAACTCCCCCTGTAGTGCGATTATAGATGTCTTTGCCACTAGATGGCTAAATAAAAGATCTAAATGTAATGAACGGTATTTTGAAGACTATTATGCTCTACGTATACGGGACCGGTAAAATCCAATAAGCACGGGGCTATGGTTAATACTTCGTCTACAATTGCGAAAGGCCTCCCCTCTACTTTACCAGAGGGGAGGCCTTTTGTCCAAGGTTGGTTAGGCAAGGCCCTCAATCACGGCCCGCGCCTCTTCCAGCGAACCCACAGTGTAAATCTGGTTAATAATTTTATCCAGGGCCTCCAGCCTGCCAATCTGCCTGACTCGCCCCTGCAGGTCCCGGGAAGTCTCGCCAAACCTCGCGTCAAGGTACTTGCAGATGGCCTCCTGCCTACCTCGGGCCTCGCCCCGGGCCTCGCCCTCAGCCCTGGCGCCAGCCAGGGCGGAAATCTCGTCCCGCATGGCCTTCTCCCGCAACTCATAGAGCCGGCGTTCCTTCTTGCTCTGCCAGAAGGCTTGCTCGATGGTCAGCGCTTTTCTGATCCCCGGGTTCTCCATGGCCATCGCCTCCATCTCTTCTCCTTCCAGGTTGTTCAGGTACATCATCCACGCTTCCAGTGCATCCTGCGGCCTGCGTTTGAGGGTTTTTATTTTCTCCAGCTCTAAAAAGTGGATCTCCAGGTCGTCACATAATAGGTCCCCGCTGGCATCGTCCCGGACATGGAAAGTTCGGTGGTACCGCCTGTCCCCCCGGAACCAGTCGAAGGCCAGGACGTTTATGGTCACAGTCTTGCACAGGTCGGTGAACTGCTGACCCCTGGTCAGCTGGCCGTGGTACAACCCCGCCCAATAGTACATGGTCCTTTTATCGATATTATACTGGTTGGCTACCTGGACTTCAATATTGAGAAGGGTGCCTGCTTCCGTCCGGGCGAGGACGTCCAGCCTGGCTCCCCGGTCCAGCAGGTATTGGGGGTCTATCTCCCGGTCGAGCAGTTCGACGCGGACCAGTTCCCGACCGGGCGGTAATTTCAATACCGCGTTGAGGAAACCCAGTAGCGCCTCTTTGCCTTCTTCCGACCCAAAGATCCGCTTGAAGGCGTAGTCGTTAATACGGTTTATCCCCCTGATCTCCGCCAGGTTCTCCACCCCTTCTCACTTATTCTTTTCAACCTTATTATACCAGATTCTACGCCTGAGCCCAAGTCTTTGCTTCCCGTCTCAAATATCCCGCCGTTTAAAGCTATAGACTGCCAGGGCCAGCAGGACGACGATATAGGCGACAGTATAGAAGAGCATCAGGTCGCTGGGGGTGGACTGGCTGCCAAAGGGGCCCAGGGTCATCTGGGGATTGACAAAGCGGGGAAGGTCCTGGCCGTTGCCGGCGGGCATCAGGTCCACTACCGTCGCCACCAACCGCCGGTAGACGGCATCCGCCGGCAGGAGGAGGCTGGTGATCACGCCGGTATAAATAGTGGCGGTAGTACTCTCCATCATAGCGCCGATCTGCTCCATCATGCCTCCGACTACGGCTATAGCGTAGAGGGCGAAGGCCAGGACGCCGTTACCCAGGGTGCTGAGCCTGGTGGTCCCCAACATGGTGACGGCCAGGAGAACCAGGGGCTCCAGGATAAAGAGGCCCAGGGCCGGCACTAGCCCGGGGATGATCAGACCTGTTTGCCAGTACACCAGGCCGGCCAGGGCCAGGAAAAAGAGGGCGGCGTAGATAACCAGCATGGCCGCCAGGCCCAGGAATTTACCCAGGAGCAGGTCGCGGCGGGTGAGGGGCCGGACCGCCAGGGTGTAAAGGGTGCCGTTCTCGATTTCCCCGGCAACGCTGCCTACGGCGGCCAGGATGGCCAGGCCGGCTACCAGGAAGCTGGCCAGGTAGATCCCCATGACAAAGAGGGTAATCGCCTGCATCATGGCATAGTAACTGGTGGCGTTAGCGGCGGGGTTAACTGTATTCACCATATCCCTGGTGATAAAGTGCAGGCCGGTGCCGTACAGGATGAGGAAGGCCAGGGTGAGAACGCCGGCGATGAGGGCCACCTTTTTCCGCCAGGCCTCCCGGAAGGTAAAGAGGGCCATCAACCACATGCCTGCTCCCCCTCCCGCACCAGGTGGACGAAGATGTCCTCCAGGGAATTACGGCCGGGGACCACTTCGTAGATGCGACAGCCCCCGGCCACCAGCCGGGCCACCAGGGTGGCGATCTCCTCCCGGTCACCCAGGGCCAGGGTGAGCCGGTCGCCTTCCAATTGCAGGGAAGGGTAACGCCGGCGCAGTTCCGCCGCCAGTTCTTCGGTTAGACCACCCAGCCGGATGGTGACCGTCGCCGGGCCGTCCTGGAGTTCCGCCAGCCGGCCACTGGCGACTACCGTCCCCCTGTTGATAATGGCCACCCGGTCGCAGACCTGCTCGACCTCGCTCAAGAGGTGGCTGTTTAAGAAGACGGTCTTGCCGGCCTCCTTCAGGGCCAGGAGGATCTCCCTTACCTGGCGCCGGCCCAGGGGGTCCAGGGCTGAGGTGGGCTCGTCCAGGAAGACCACCCGCGGGTCGCCCACCAGGGCGGCCGCCAGGCCCAGGCGCTGCTGCATCCCCTTGCTATAGTTGGCCACCAGCTTCTGGCCCTCCCCGGTCAAGCCCACCAGATCCAGGACCCCGGCGGCCCGCTGCCGGGCGGCCCTGCCGTCCAGGCTGGCCAGGCGGGCGTGGAAGGTTAGCAACTCCGCCCCCTTCATCCAGCCGTGGAGGCGGAAGTTCTCCGGTAAAAAGCCCACCTGGCGCCGGCCCCTGATGTCCCCGGGGGGGTAGCCGGCCACCCGGGCCTCCCCGGCGGTGGGGTAGACCAGGCCCACCAGCATCTTCACCAGGGTGCTTTTGCCGGCGCCGTTGGGGCCTAAAAGCCCGAAGACCTGCCCCTCCTCTACGGAGAGGCAGATCTCCCGGCAGGCCACCTGGCGGCCGTAGACCTTCGTCAGGCTCCGGGCTTCAATAATAGCCATTACTTGACCTCCGCCGCTACCCGCAGGGCTTCGTCCAGGGACAGGCCGGTGATGGCCCGCCAGCTATTACCCTGGCGCCAGGCCAGGATAATCTTGCCGTTAGTAGCGCCGTCGCTAAAGTAGACCCCCTGGTTGCCGTTGACCGTGATCTCCCGCGCCGCCATCTCCCGGGTCCCCGGGATGGGCAGGGTGTGCTGCCAGTCGTTGATGGCCGCCAGTTGCCGGCGCAAGTTGTCGGGCAGGAAGGGCAGATTCAGCAGGGCCTGGCGCAGGGTTACCAGATCAACACCCTGGGGCGCGTCAATGGTCAGGTCCCGGGAGGCGTAGAGGGTAAACCCTTTGCCCGGCTGGCCATAGTCGGCCCGGACCAGGGGCGGGATGCTCAGGGTAAAGGACTGGCCCGCCAGGTCGGCCGGCAGCAGGACGCCGCCGTGCTTCTGGAGGTAGCTGTTGAGCTTCTCCACATCGGGGGTAAAGGTAACGGTCGGGGACTGCTCCACGCTGATGGCCACCCTGTTCCGCCCGGCCAGGGTGGCGGGCAGGTCAAGTTTCAGCCCACTGAGGGCCTCCACCTGGCCCGGGTCGGCCGCAACCCGCCCTGCAGGCGGCCGTTTAACCTCCACCCGGCCAAAGTTCTTGATGGCCGCTTCGCCCCCCTCCCCGTTAAAGAGTTGATTCAGCTGGGCCATATCCTCGGGGGTGATCTTCACCACCTGGATCTTTTCCATGCGGAAGATGTTGAGGAACTGGGCGGCCAGGCTGCGGCCCGGGGCCCAGCTTAAGAAGACGGCCAGGGCCAGGACGGCCGCGGCCACGCCGGAAAACCACTTATGTTGCCGGATCATGTTAGCGATCCCCCTTGTTTTAGTCAGGGGCTGGTAGCGATGGGCCAGGGAGCCGGGACCAGGCGCCCGCAAACAACGACCGGCGGCCTCGGTATCCCGCTGGTAAGCCTGCAGGGTCGCCCTTACCCTGCCGGCTAACTCCTCCAGGTCCTGGAGGCGGCGCCGGCAGGCGGGGCACCCTGCCAGGTGGCCGGCCACCCGGGCCGTCATCTCGGTATCCAATTCACCATCAAGGAAAGCTTCAAGAAGGCCTTCTTCCGGACACATGGTCGTCCCTCCCCTCCAGTTCGCTGTACAGGGCGGCGAAGTGCCGCCGCGCCCGGGCCAGGATGGTGCCCACTGAATTCTTATCCACCTGGATGACCGCGGCAATCTCGGCGTAGCTGTGGCCCGCATTTTTTAAGAGCAGGCAGATGCGGTCCCGGGGCGGGAGTTTTGCCAGGCATTGATGGACCTGGCGCGCCTCCTGGCTGCGGATGACTGCTTCCTCCAGGGGGATAACGCCGGCTTCCGCCCGGAACTGGCCCTCCTCGCGGCGGCGGCGCCGTTCTTCGCCGCGCAGGTAATTGTAGGCCAGGTTGGCCGCCACCCGGAGCAGCCATCCGCCCAGGTTGCCTTTATCCCGGGGCGGCTGGCGGTAGAGCCTTAAAAAGGCTTCCTGGGTCAGGTCCTCGGCCGCCGCCCGCTCCCCCAGGAGGTAATAGAGCCGCCGGTACACCAGGGGGTAGAAGCTCTGAAACAGGGCTTCGAATTCAGCAGGTTTGATGGGCCATCCCTCCCTTGCAACCCCTG
>JASUSX010000093.1 GCA_030445875.1 Clostridia bacterium | reverse complement strand
CACATAAGTTTATAGATATAACATCTGGAAAGACATATAAATATGGCCTAAAACAGCAGGATAACCATATGGTATTCGTATACCAGGAGGTGGTTTAATTGGCAGAAATTATATTGCCTAATCGTGATGATGTTATGAATTCTACCATCCGCACTCCCGTCACAGGAATAAAAACCGTAACTGCAACAGCGGCGGAAATCTTCGCTGGAACATCGGCTCTGTCCGGTAGAAGGAAAATGATACTCAAGAACGAAGACCACGTTCTTCGATTTAGAATAGGCCCTTCTACTGTAACTCAGCAAAATGGTTTTCCTGTAGAGCCGGGAGCGGTAATTGAAATAGATTTTGACCCAGCAGTATATGTTCCTATCTATGCGATAAGCGAAGGGGCAAGCTTACAAGTTGCTGTTATGGAATATTAGAGGAGGGATAACATGACTCATACAATAACGGTATTGGAAAATGGAACCGCAAAAATTAATGTTGATTTCTCCGATGAAGGCGTAAACCTTCAGGGAGAAACATTTGTGAAGGGTGGAGAAGAAGAAGCAAAAAACTATGTACCTACTTTTGAACAGGATTTACGCAGAAATTATTCTGAGCTTTTTCTAAAACCAGAACCTGAACCAATTCCTGAAGGAGGAATGATTTAATGAGATACGTTAGTGGCCCATACTGGCAGGGGCAATTATTGAAAGATATATTTGCAATTGAAAAGGCGCTAACTGACAGGTTTAAGTCTGGTGGAGTAATAACAGACGTAACTGAACAAAAGGATTGGACAAGGCGTGTAGAGGAAGCAAGTTTCGGAAGAAATACAGTAATGTATGGCGCCGGTGGTTATCCAGCTGTAATGGTGAAATTCCCTGCTATTTCATGCAAACAGCTTAACTCCGCATGGCCCGACCAAGTATATCCCGGGTTCATAGTTGCTAATAAAATAAAAAGCGAACTGTATATAGCAAAGTATAAAAGTGCCTATATTGGAACCGGGGCCGATGCAAGAGTTGTATCTCTTTTAGGTCTTGACCCTGGAAATAGCGAAACCTTTGATAGTGAGCAAACACGACATAAACAAATGGGGCCAGGCTTTCATCAAATAACGCTCATTGAGCAGAGGCTTATAATGCATCTTTGCAAAAAATCCGGTTTTTGGCCTCGGGGGAATAATAACTTTGGAAAAGATGGAAACGTACCATCAGAGATTGGCATACCTTCACATCATTACGATGCAACACGAATCGGAAGGACTTTAACTGGAAGTGGGCCGCTTTCATGGTTTCATGACGGAACTCCTTTTGGAGTGGCTGATGTAAACGGAAATGTATGGGAACGTTGCGGTGGCATGAGACTTGTGGACGGGGAAATTCAAATTATTCCCAATAACGATGCCGCAGATAATACATTAGACCAGAGCGATACATCAACGCTGTGGAAGGCAATTATGCCTGATGGTAGTTTAGTGGCACCAGGTACAGCTGGAACATTAAAATTCGACTCGCCGAACCCAATGACCAATGATGGTACTATTCAAAACCAAGGAACGCCTATTTTGCGGACAGCTTTAGTTAATCCGCCCGATCCGGCATGGAACTGGGGAGATGGATATTATGACTATAACTACAGCACATTTCAAAGCATGACTGCTGATACTGGTGTAACTGTTCCTGATATATTAAAAATATACGGGTTGTTCCCTATCGATACTAACTATGGTAACGATGGAATTTGGGTGCGAAATTATGGTAAGAGGCGGCCCTTTGCCGGCGGGCGTGCGGTTGATGGCTCGGCTGCCGGCCCGGCGGCGCTGTCTCTGAATAATCCTGCCTCGTATGCGTATTGGTATTTCGGCGCCCGCCTCGCCTTTGTGTATTTAAGCTGATACCATAATTTACCATAAGGCAAATAAGTCTAAATGGGTGTAAAAAACACAGCCCTTTACCAGCAGGAATGCGAATAATGGCTCGAATACCGGCCCAGCAGCACTGAATCTGAATAATCCTGCCTCGAATGCGAATTGGAATATCGGCACCCACCTCACCTTTGTGTGCAAAATAGACTTATTTGCCTGACCTCTTGGTCGAACACAAAGCGTGCGACAAGACCGTGTATAACTTAGAGAAAAAATATATAGAACCCTTACTTTTAAAAAGGAGGCAGATATAATGCCGGGAGCAGAGCTGGCACAATACGGCCTTGCGACATTCGCCGTCGCAGGGCTTTTGTATGTTGTGAGTTTGTTTTTGAACAAGAAAAAAGATAGTGATCTTTCAGAGGTCGTAGAAAACAACACAAAAGCATTGAACAGCTTAGCAAACGTCATTCAATCAATACAGCTTTCATTAGTGAGGCAGGAACAGAAAATTGATGAATTACTTGAAAGGGCGAGACGGTAATATGCGGTATTCAAAATGGATTGTAGCTGCTGTAATAACCCTTAATGCTGCCTTCGCCGGTGCAGTTCTTTATGTGTTCCTCAGAGTCGGCAGCGAGCCTTCCACATTGGTTGGAGCCTGGTTTGCATTTACTACGGGGGAACTTTGGGCATTGGCAACAATAAAGAAAAAAGAAATTCATAATGAAGGGAGGAATGAATCAGGTGAAAATTGAATGGGTCGGAACAAAGAATTTCAGTGAGGGGAGGGGAGGCCGAAAAATTATAGCCATCGTAAACCATATCACCGCCGGTCTCATGCCAGGATGCCTTTCATGGCTTCAAAATCCAAAAGCTCAGGCCAGTGCACATTATCTCGTCACAAGGGACGGGCGGATTTTGCAGTTAGTAAAAGATGGAGATACTGCTTGGCACGCAGGAATAGTGAATAAGCCAAACTGGAAGCTTTACGATGGAACCAATCCAAATCGCTACACAATAGGAATCGAGCATGAAGGATTTCCAAATGAGCCGCTGACAGAGATTCAGTATCAGGCCACGTTGTGGCTACATCGACAGCTTGTAGCAAAACATGGGATTCCGGTTGATAATGACCATATTATCGGTCACTATCGGATTGATAGTATTCGCCGGCCTAATTGCCCAGGACCGAAGTTTCCATGGGATCGTCTTTTCGAAGATTTAAAAGGAAAAGGAGAGGATGAAGACGTGATTAAGACTAAAGTTTTATTTGAAGGTATGGAGTTGGAGGGATTCATTAAAGATAAAACGACCTATGTCGAGATTCGAAAGCTGTGCGAAGCCCTGGGGCTGAAGGTATATTGGAATGACAAAAAGAAACAAGTGGAGGTGTCAAAATAATGGAGGATAAAATTGATGCCCTTTACGGGCTAGTACAGCAGATCGCTGTAGAGCTCAAGCAAACCCGAGGGGAACTTAAGGACACTCGGGAGGAACTGACGGGGCAGATCGCCGGCGTCAGGCAAGAACTCCAGCAACAGATTACCGGCGTCCGGGTGGAACTCAATGACACCAAGGATAAGCTTACCGGTCAGATTGTGAGCGTCCGGGAAGAGCTTCAAGATACCAGGCGCGAGCTTGCTGAAAGGCTTGACAGGGTGGAACGGCGGCTAAACGCTACCTTCGATCAAGTGGGTATGCTAAGTGAATTCCGGGTAGAGGTTTTACATAAATTCGAAGAGCTTACTGATCATATAAGCTCCATTTATGAAATCATAGGCGAACACGACGTTAAGATCCGGGCCCTATGGAGGCGCAAACGCCTGCAGGGATTTGCAATGCGGCGCGCTTTCTAACTGAGGAAGATCCACGAGGGGGGGTTTATAAATGCGTTGGTTAGGACACGCTAGTTTTTACCTGGAAAGCCCGGCCGGGGGGCGGCTGGTGACCGACCCTTACGGCCCGCAGGTTTCCCCGGCGGCGACAGTGGTCACCGCCGACGTGGTTACTATTTCCCATGAGCACTGGGACCACAATTACCTGGAGGGAGTCAAGGGCAACCCTGAAGTCTGGCGGGGCCTGAGCCCGGATGGCGCCACCTGGGAAAAGGTTGATAAGACTTGTAAAGATGTGCACGCCTACACAGTCCCGGCTTACCACGACGACGCTGCTGGGGCCAAAAGGGGCAAAAACGCGGTCTTCGTCTTTGAAATCGGGGATTTACGCCTCGCCCACCTGGGCGACCTGGGGCACCTGCTCAATGAAGATCAGGTACGCCAGATAGGCCGTTTGGATGGGGTGATGATCCCGGTGGGCGGCTACTTTACCATCGACGCCGGCCAGGCCTGGCAGACCGTAGAGGCCCTCAAACCGCGGGTGGTTTTACCCATGCACTACCTGGTGCCGGGTATGCAGGGGTTCCCCATCGCCGGGGTTGACGAATTTACCGCCGGCCGGGCCAATGTGCGCCGTTTTGGCGAGGTGAAGGTTGACCTGCGGCCGGAGACCTTACCGCAGGAAACCGAAGTTTGGGTCCTGGCCGCCAGTCAGCCGCGGATTTAACTCAAGGTAGACAAATGGGAGGCGGTGGCTGTTGACAAAAAGCGGCTTAAGGAGTACCAGGGCAGTGTGGCAGGTACTCCTTTTTTTTGCTGCCCTGGAAGGGGCACTGCGCGAGTTGTTCGCCCTATGAAGAAACATGAGGCCGACCCTGGCACCGGGAGCAGCGGCTCCTACCTGACCGTGGCCCGGGAAGCCATAGCCGAAATAAAGATCGAGCGCTCCCTGTTTATCAGCCACGCCCGGGAAGTGGACAGCGAGACGGCGGCCAGAGGGTTTATCGCCCAGGTGGCAGCAGCGCACCGCCAGGCCACCCACAACTGTTTCGCCTACCGGCTGGGTACGGGCAAGCAGGCAATAACTTATTACAGCGACGCCGGTGAGCCAGGCGGGACAGCCGGGCGGCCTATCCTGGGGGCCATTGCCAGCCTTGGCCTGACCAACGTGGCTGTGGTGGTGACCCGTTACTTCGGCGGCAAAAAGCTGGGGGTGCGGGGGCTGATAGAGGCCTACGGCCAGGCCGCCCGCCAGGCCCTGGAAGAAGCGGGGAGCATCCAGCGCGTCGTGACGCAGGAACTAGAACTCACCTGCAGCTATGCTGAACTGGACCGGCTGCTTTACCAGCTGCACAGCCGCGGCGGCAGGGTGCTGGCGACGGACTACGGCAGCGAAGTCAGGTTAAAGGTAGCCGTACCTTACTCGCTGTGGGCGGAGATGGGCAACCGTTTGTAATTTACCTGGCAAGGCCGCAGGAGTAAACACTTTTGCAAGTTTCAAGCCCTTCTTTGCCAAACTATAATTAAATCCCAGCAGGGATAAGTCCGGCAAGGAAGGGTGAAGCTATGGCCTGGCAATCTGGGCGAAGCCACCGGCGTGAGGAAAAAGGGCCGCAGCCGGAAAAAGAACGGCCAAGGGCGATAATTACCGCTCTCCGGCGCGCCGGGGAGGCGCTACGTGCCATGATCAGACAGGTGTTTGCCGGCCTAGGGCGCCAGGGGGAAGGCCAACCATCAGCCCCGCCGGCGGCCGGGGGGCGTATTATCTACAGCAGGCTACTAAAAAAGCTGGCCCATTATCTAGCGGCGAGCCCGGCCTGGCTGCGGGCAGGGGGCAGGCAATAAAGGCAGTGTGGCGCGCCTGGTGGCAGTTGGCGCGCTTGCACCTGACCCAGGCCTGGCAGGCTACCAGGAGTGTGTGGCTGCACACCTGGCAGAACCTCAAGCCGCTCTACCTGCCCCCGGCCTGGCAGGCCCGGGTGTTGTTGGGTGTACTTGTATTTACCGTCTTAATTCCCGGCATCAGCTACTTCCTGGCCCGCCCGCCTGTGCCGCCGCCGGCAGCCAAACCCCTGCCTGCCGGTATCCAGGCCGACGAGACCAACCTCCTGGCCCGTTTGGTCGCGGCCGAGGCCCAGGAGGAACCCTACCCCGGCCAGGTGGCCGTGGTGGCCGTGGTCTTAAACCGCCTGCGCGACCCGGCCTTCCCCAAGACCATCCCGGACATTATCTTTGAACCCTGGGCCTTTGAAAGCGTGGCTAACGGCCATTACTGGCAGGTCCCGGTAACGCCCAGGGACTACACGGCCACCCATGACGCCTTGAACGACTGGGACCCAAGCAACGGCGCCCTTTATTTCTTTAACCCGGCCACCGCCACCAGCGCCTGGATCTGGACGCGGCCCCAGATAACCCAAATCGGCAACCATATTTTTACTCGTTAACGGGAGCGCCCGTCAGGCCACTGCCAGGCTGGCAAGGCTGGCCGGCAACTATAACGGCGGCAGATAATCAATCTGCCACTTATCCTACCTGTTTTTCCCGTAACCCCCGCCAGAGCAGGTACAGCGCTCCCTGGGCGGATTGCCCCTTGATGTTTTCCCGCTCCCCGATAAAGAACTCCCGCTGCACTTCCACCTGACCCTGCATATCCAGGCCGATATAGACCAGCCCCACGGGCTTAGCCGGGCTGCCGCCGCCAGGGCCGGCAATACCGGTGATGCCCACGCCAATATCCGTCCCCAGCACCCGGCGCACACCTGTAGCCATGGCCGCGGCCACCTCTGGGCTGACGGCGCCATGGATGGCCAGGGTCTCTTCCTTGACCCCCAGGAGCTTGACCTTCGCCTCGTGGCTATAGGTGACCAGGCCGCCCATAAAGTAGTCCGAACTGCCGGGGATATTGGTGAGGCGGTGGGCCAGCAGGCCGCCGGTACAGGACTCGGCCACAGCCAGGGTCAGGTGTTGCTCGCCAAGAAGCCTGCCCACGACCCCCTCCAGGGTATCGTGATCGCTGCCAAAGATGTGCGCCGCCAGGCGCTCCCGGACGGCTGCCTCGAGGGGCCGGATTAATTCCCGCGCCGCCTCCGGGCTGGCGGCCCGGGCCGTCAGGCGTAATAAAACCTCGCCCGGTTTGGCCAGGGGCGCCAGGGTGGGGTTGGCGCCGCGGAGCAAATCTCGGACGGCCTCTTCAACAGCCGACTCCCCCAGGCCAGCGATTTTCAGCACCCGGGAAGCGATCACCCCCCGCCGGGCGCCGTAAGGCTCCAGGAGGGGTAACAGCCGCTCCACCACCATGGGTTCAAACTCCCGCGGCGGCCCGGGCAGCAGGGCGTAGAGCTTACCCCCGTGTTCCAGGAATACCCCGGCCGCAGTACCATAGGGGTTTTCCAGGGCGCGGGCCCCGGCCGGGAGCAGGGCCTGTTTCAGGTTGCTGGCCGTCATCGCCCGCCCGCGGGCGGCGAAATAGCGGGTGACATTCTCCCTGGCCACCGGGTCTTCCACCAGGGGCAGGCCCAGGGCGGCGGCCAGGGCCTCCCGTGTGAGGTCGTCCTCCGTAGGTCCCAGGCCGCCGCCGACGATGACCAGGTCAGCCCGCTGGCGGGCCGCCTCAATGGCCGCGCGGATACGCTCCAGGTTGTCGCCGACCACCACCTGGCGGTAAAGGCTGATCCCGGCCGCGGCCAGTTCCCGCCCCAGGAAAGCGGCGTTGGTATTGACGATCTGGCCCAGGAGTATTTCCGTACCGGTAAAGATAGCTTCCGCATGCAAAATAAAAACCTCCCGTAAACTTAAAAAAGCGCCCTGGCAGCGGCGCTTAACAGTTAATGGTTACTTCCCGCCACGGCAGCCGTGGGCGTGTGCTCCCCAGCCCCGTGTCCTCCCGTACCCAGGTTGTTAACGGCGGTTACGAAAAGCCCTAGGACCAGCCATCCAGCCAGGAAAAGGGCTACCTGCCATTTCTTCATCCCGTCACCCAACCTCCTTTTTCGTTTACCAGTATAACAGAGCGCCCTGCCGGTTGCAATGGCCGGAAAGGGGCTATATAATGCTAATTGAACAGGGAAGTCACAGGGCCGCGGCCTATAACGCTCTTTACCAGGTAAATTCTTAGCTTATTCTCAGCTATTTTTAATGCGGGTTTCAACATTTCTTTATATAATTACCCTTAGTAAAGAGGGGTCGACCGGCGGCGCCCCGCTGTTCGACCCCTCCCGGTAAGGAGTCACCCATGGTGGCACACCGCCACCAGCGAACGGGAGCCATGAAAAGAGGATTAAG
>JASUSX010000092.1 GCA_030445875.1 Clostridia bacterium | reverse complement strand
TGGGTAGCCGGTTTCTACAAGTTTCTCACATCTCACCTCCCTCACATCCATTTCAAAAGGAGTATCTCAATGGCGGCAGTAAGACCACGGCCCCCGGTAAAATGGGCCGGGGGTAAGAGCCAGCTGCTACCCCAGCTGGATCCCCTTTTCCCGGCCGGGTTTAACCTTTACCTGGAACCCTTTGTCGGCGGGGGGGCTGTTTTTTTCCATCTCCGGCCCCCGGCAGCCGTGCTGTTCGATAATAACCGTGAACTGCTTAACTTTTACCAGGTTGTCAGGGACAACCTGGAACCCCTGCTGGTCGACTTAAAAAGGCACCGCAACGAGCGGGAGTATTATTACGCTATCCGCGCCCAGGACCCGGAAGAAATGGATCCCATCAGCCGAGCCTCACGCTTCCTTTACCTGAATAAAACGGCGTATAACGGCCTGTGGCGGGTCAACCGCCTCGGCCAGTACAACGTCCCTTTCGGCCGTTATAAAAACCCCAGGATAGTGGATGAGGAGAACCTGCGCGCCGTACAGGCCGCCCTGCAGGGGGCGCGGATTATCCCCGGCGATTTTAGCCAGGTCCTGCAGTACGCCCGCCCGGGGGACTTTGTCTACCTGGACCCGCCCTACCAGCCGGTCTCCGCAACGGCCTACTTTACCAGCTATACTGCTACTGCCTTCAGCGAGGAAGACCAGGAGCGGCTGGCCGGGGTTTTTCGGGCTCTGGACCGGCGCCAGTGCCAGGTGATGCTAAGTAATTCTGATACCGATTTGATCCGGAAGCTTTACCGGGGTTATGACATCCAGGAGGTCAGCGCCAGGCGGGCCATCAACTGCCGGCCGGAGAGGCGCGGCCCGGTGACGGAGCTGGTTATCAGAAACTACTCCTGATACCTTCTCAAACCCCTTTTAAGAGCGTCGGCTGGAGCAATTTCCTGGCCGGGGTTGCTGCCAATATTTAACGCTAATTTAACTGGCCCTTAGTAAGATATTTAAAAAGATGGTGTATTATCAAGGTAAGAGGATGGGAAATTGCCATCTTTGGGGGAGCGCCGTTATGACTTCCCGCTTCAACCGGATCCTAGCGGACATCTACAACCTGCAGACCTCTGGTAGCTCGAAGCCAGCCCTGGCCCGGGTTTAAGGACCAGGGCTACCACCCGGTTGGCCGGTACGCCAGAAGGAGTATCTGAGGGCATGGGTATAATCAGGAGCTTGCACAATACTTACTGGATCATGCAGGAGGTCCTGAAGTTAAGTACGCGCGGTAACCTGCTCCTCAGCCATGCCCTCAGCCAGACCCCCTTGGTGGGCAAACTGGCTCTGGCCTCAGCCAGGGGTAAGCCCACCGGGATTATCTACCTGGACATTACCAGGTTACATGAGGTGCAGTTCTTGCATGGGACGGTGGGGGCGGCCCGGGTTCTGGCCCTGGTGGAAAAGGCTTTGCACGAAAAGACGGCCCGCTTTTTGCCCCAGGCAAACATCCTGGCGGTGGAAAACCTGTGGGCCGATGATTTTGTCGTCCTGTTTACCCTGTCCCGAGACGCCGACCCGGAAAAGCTGCTCGAATTGGTGGTCGCCCTGCAATTATCCATCAGGGATAGCTTGAACCAGGAATTCTTGCACCTTTTGGGCCGGGAAATGGAACTCCATGTTGGCTATGCCCTGATCGAAGAGGGTTATGACCTGCGGCCGGAGGTAAGATTGTACATGGCTTTGAAAGAGGCGCAAAAGATAGCTAAAGGGGCCCTGGACTTAAAAACCGTGAAAATGACGCGCGAATTCAAGGAGATCTTATCTTCCCGGAGGTTGGATGCTGTTTACCAGCCTATTGTCTCCTTTAAGTCCGGCGAGATACTGGGTTGGGAAGCGCTGACCCGGGGACCCGCCAATTCCTATTTCAGCCGGCCGGATATCATCTTTAGTTTCGCGGAAGAGGTCGGCCTCCTGTACCCCACGGAAAGGGTCTGCCGCCTGAAGGCGATCAGCAGTATCGACGGTTTGGGACCGGAACAGAAGCTCTTTTTGAATGTCCACCCCCGGACGGTGAGTGATCCTAACTTTGTCCGGGGTGAGACCCTGGAAGTGCTGCAGGAATACGACCTGAGCCCCCGCAACGTCGTTTTTGAGATCACGGAACGCCACAGCATTACCAACTACGCCTCCCTGATGCGGACGTTGGAACATTACCGCAGCCAGGGGTACCAGGTGGCGGTGGATGATGTGGGCGCCGGTTTTTCCGGGCTTTATTCGATAGCGGAAATACGGCCGGAATTTATCAAGATAGACATGTCCCTGGTGCGGGATATAGATAATAACCCGGCCCGGCGGGCCGTGGTGGAAGCCATGCTTACCCTGGCCACCAAAATCAACTGCCTGGTTATTGCCGAGGGGATCGAAACCCAGACCGAACTTAATACGCTACTCTCCCTGGGCGTCCACTACGGTCAGGGCTATCTCCTGGCGCGGCCTGCTTTCCCCAAACCGCCGGTGCCCGGAACACTGGTAAACCATATCCGACGGCAGGGCCTGAAGAACGGTGATAGGGGCTGGAAACGGGGGTTAACTATCGGCGACCTGGTTACCCCCACCGTGGTAGTGGATGAGAATATGGTGGTGGTGGAAGTAAAGCAGAGGCTGGAGGCGACGAGGCAGCCTTTGAGCGGCCTGGTGGTGGTGCGGGGCGTTACCCCGGTGGGGCTGGTAATGCGCCACAATTTGAACCGCCTTTTGAGTTCCCAGTATGGCGTTTCCCTCTATTCCCGCCGCCCGGTGAAGACGGTCATGGACCCTGCGCCCCTGGTTATCGAGGCCGGTACGCCCCTGGAGCAGGCCAGCGAAAGGGCCATGAAACGGGAACAGGAAAAACTCTATGACGACCTGGTAGTTGTAGCCGATGGGAACCTGATTGGTACAGTCCCGGTGCAAAGGCTGCTGGATACCCTGACCCGGATCCAGATCGAAGTGGCCCGGGGGGCCAACCCCTTGACTGGTTTACCGGGCAACGTGGCCATTGAAGCTGAACTAACCCGGAGAAGCCAGGGTGGACAGGCCTCCGGGATTATCTACGCTGATCTGGACGGTTTTAAGGCTTACAACGACGCCTATGGCTTTGAGAATGGTGACCGGATGATTATCTTACTGGCGCAGATTATCCAGCACACCACCCGGAAATATGGTGCAGATGGTGATTTTGTCGGCCATATCTGCGGTGATGTCTTCATTATGATGTCACGGCCAGAGTATACGGCGGGGATTTGCCAGGTCATTGTGCGGCTTTTTGACCGGCTGGTCCGGAGATTCTTCTCCCCGGAAGAAAGGGAGCAGGGCCAATTCTATGGTTCGGACCGGGAAGGCCGGGAGGGATGGCTGCCGATAATATCGGTTTCCCTGGCTATCGTTGATTGCCGGGATGAAAAAAGCTACCGGGACCTGGCCGGGCGGGCAGCCCAGCTGAAGAAGTACGCTAAATCCCTGCCCGGCAGTGTGTATGTACGGGACAGGCGCCAGGGAAACCACCCTATACCCACGCACCAGGCTTAACGTCTCCTCGAAGGGGCCGGGAAACGTCCGGGCGAAGGGAAAAGGGACCTGCGAAGGCTACCCGGTCCGGCGGGGCTCCCGGTCTTGCATATGGCGCAGCCTGGCTACCAGCAGGATGAGGCCGGGGTAGAAGAGACAGGCGGGGGCAAAATAGAAGGGAAAAACCCGGGAGGCAAAGATAAGCATCTGGGAGATGTTTTCATAAAGGCTCAAAGATAGAAAAATCAACAGCATCCCCGTAGGCAGCACCAGGGGCCGGTAGTCTTTCAGGCCTAGGAGCTGGGCTGTACCCAGGGTAAAGACATAAAAGACTACATTTAACTTCAACAAGATGGTAAAAGTCCAGACAAAGATGATAAAGGGTTCCAGGCGCTGCAAAAAATCGCCGATGTTAATCATCTGGATGGCGATGAGGCTGGGGAAATTGATCCGCGCTACCTCCGGGGCGCCCAGGACGACTATGTTGCGCACCAGGGCCAGCAAGGTAACCACCGTGGCTAGGACCACACCCCAAGCAAAGGGGGCCAGGCTTTGAGCGGGCCGGGTTAAAAAGGGGAATAGCACCAGGAAGAAAACGGCTTCACCGAAGGGGAAAACAAAGGAAGGATAAACCCCCCGCAGGATGGGCAACAATCCTTCTCCCAGCACCGGCAACATGGCTTCCCAGTGGGCCAGACCTGGTATGGTCAGGCCCAGGGCGGTGAGCACCAGGATAAAGACGAGGACAATAGGCAGCAACAATTCGGCCACGCGGGCGGGAACCTCGAGGCCCACGCGGACAGCATAGGCGCCTAGAAAGACAAATACCCCGGCGATGATTGCTGCCGGCGTGTGGGGCAAAACGATCGTTTTATAGAGTTCGATGATATTCCGCAGGACCAGGGCCGCCAGATGCAGGGCGTACCAGAGGAACAAAACGTTCAAAAAGGTTCCAAGCCAGCGCCCCAACACCCGCGGCGCGTATTGCAGCGGCGTTTCCCCGGGGAAGCGCCGGCCCAGGGTGTAATAAAGGAAAGCCGCGCCCAGGCCCAGGGCACCGGCCAGGAGGTAAGAGATCCAGGCACCCTGCCGCGCCTGCCCCACAGGAACAATGAGGGTGGAGGTGCCGATCAGGAAACCGCTGACCAGGATAAAAAACTGCCATAAGGAAATACGGCCCTCTTCGCGCAAAAGCTCACCTCCCCTGGCAACTAATATTTCCCTGGAAGGTAAACATATACATGAATGGTGCGGCCTGCCTCCCTGACGGGGCAGGTTTTTTATACCCTTTCACTGTATACAGCAGGAAACAGGGACTTATACTAAATTTAATAGCCTGGAATTGCCGGCGAGGTGTTGCCGTTAAACACTGGTCGTCGTCATTATAGGAGCGGTCGCTTCTAGCGGCTGAGCGGGGGTAAGAGGTTTGGGCAGCGTCTGGCGTACCCTTAAGCGCTTATGGCAACAGATCGGTAAAATGCCTTCTTCCAATGGGAAGGACCAGGGTCAGGGGGCCATAGCGGTCAGCCCCAGCCTGGCAGGTAATCTGGGTTATCTTAAAAAGGCCCTTGGCGCCAGCGAGGACCTGATAAGCCGGGAGCTGAGCTTGGGGGGGCGGCGCCTGGCCGTGATCTACCTGGAGACCATGGTTAACCGGGATGCCCTGCAGCGGGATATACTGCATCCCCTGGTCAGGTTGCAGGAAAAGCCCAATGGGGGAGAAGCCAACCTGATCCTGCGGCTGTGTAAGAGCCTGGCTGTAGGGGATATCAAAGCGGAAAAGGAATTTACCCGGTTGATCAGCGGCTTGCTGGATGGGGCGGCGGTTTTAATGGTCGACGGTTATGACCTGGCCCTGCTCCTGAGTGCGGAGGGCTGGGAAAAGCGCCCCGTCGAGGAACCAGGCACCGAGGCCGCCCTGCGCGGCCCCCGGGAAGGGTTTACCGAAAACCTTAGTACCAATATCTCCCTCATCCGGCGGCGGCTGCGCACCCGGGAACTGCGTTTTGAAGCCATCCACCTGGGCCGGCGCACCCATACCCGGGTAGTTATAGCCTACCTGGAGGGCCTGACCCTACCGGGTATACTGGCGGAACTGCGCCGCCGTCTGCAGCGCATCGATATTGACGGCGTCCTGGAAAGCGGCTACATTGAAGAATTAATTGAGGAGGCGCCGTTTTCCCCCTTTCCCCAGGTTGATCGCACCGAGCGGCCGGACCGGGTAACCGCCGACCTGTTGCAGGGCCGGGTAGCCATCCTAACCGACGGCACCCCATTTGCCCTGATCATCCCCGGCAACCTGATCGCCCAGATGCAAGCTCCCGACGATTACTACGAACGCTGGCCCTTGAGTATCGGCATCCGCCTGTTTCGTTTTCTGGGGATTTTTATCGCTTTGCTGCTGCCTGCCATCTATGTGGCCTTTACCACCTATCACCAGGAGATGCTGCCCACGCCGTTGGCCATCGCCATCGCCTCCCAGCGAGAGGCGGTGCCCTACCCGGCCGTTGTCGAGGCCCTGATCATGCAAATAGTCTTTGAAATCCTAATTGAGGCCGGGATACGGCTGCCCCGGGTCATCGGCCCGGCCATCAGCATCGTCGGCGCCCTGGTCATCGGCGAAGCCGCCGTCCGGGCGAGCTTGATGTCGGCGGCGATGGTCATTGTTATCTCCGCCACGGCTATCAGCTCTTTCATCATCCCTTCAGTTGGTCTAAATGAAGCCATCCGTATGTTGCGCCTGCCCCTAATCCTGCTGGCCGGTGCCCTGGGCCTGCTGGGCATCTTCGCCGGCCTGTTTACTACCCTCATCCACCTGGCCAGCCTGCGCAATTTTGGCGTCCTGTATATGTCTCCCCTAGCCCCCTTCACCTGGCGGGGACAAAAGGACGTGGTAGTCAGGGTGCCCTGGTGGGCTATGCTCTGGCGGCCGCGAACGATTGGCCGCCGCGATTTGCAGCGCGAAAAGCCCGGCCAGCACCCGCAGGTGCGGGCCGTAAACAGGCAGCCGGGGGAGGAATTGGAAACCGGGATGAGCCGGGGTGGTGCTAAAATGATCAGGGGTCGGAAAAAGGGCCGCCCGGCGGTCGGGCGGGGGCAAAAGAGGCCATGATAAGTAAGTTATTAACCCTGGCCCTGACATTCTTGCTCACGGCTGCCAGCTTAACCGGCTGCTGGGACCGGCGGGAGATCAATGAACTGGCGTTCCAGTCCTGCATTGCCTTCGACCTGGAAGGGGGGCAGCGGGTATTAACCAGCGAACTGGTGCAGCCGGCCGCTGCCAGCAGGGAAAAAGGGGGGGGAGGCACCACCCTGCCCCAGCGCCAAGTTATTATCGCTAGTGCCCGGAGTGCAACCCTTTTAGGCGCCGGCCGGGAAACAGCCCCGGGGTTGCCCCGCCGCGCCTATTTAGCCCATACCACCGCCGTCCTGGTGGGTGAAGAGATGGCCCGCCATGGCCTGGAGGAAGTCCTGGAATTTGTGGACCGGCACCCGGAATTGCGCCGCACCACCCTCGTCTTGCTTACCCGGGGTCCGGCGCGGGAGATCCTAATCAAGGCCCAGGGCGCCCTGGAAACAAACCTGGGCAAGGAGATTGCCGGCCTCCACAGATGGGCGCCGGTGAGCGGTTTTAGCTTTATCCCCAACCTGAACGACGTTTTTTTCGATTTGTCCAATGGCGCAGCCGCCACAGTGTTGCCGGTCGTGGAACTGAGCCCCGAACCCTTTCCGCCTATACTAGGTGCCGGTACTACCGCTGGCGGAGGTGCGTCACCGGGTACCGCTGCAACCGGGCAGCGGACAGCGCAGCCAGAGACGATAAATACCCTGTACCTGCGCGGCGCCGGCCTTTTCTACCACACCAAACTGGTAGGCTGGCTGGATGAACGCCAGACCCGCGGCCTGGCCTGGGCGCGCAACAAGGCCAGGGGGGGCATCCTAGAGTTGCCCTGCGCCGGTGCAGATACCCGGGTGGCCGTTGATGTAACCGAGGCCCGAGGGCAGGTAAAAATTGATACCAAAGGAGGGAAGCTCCAGGGTAAGATTAATGTCCAGGTGGAAGGGGAACTCCTGGAGGAACAGTGCCAGGTCGACTTCACCAAAGAAGAGGCCTTAAAGTCCCTCCAGGACCAGATGGCGGCCCTGGTAACGGCGGAAATAAGCAGCGCCCTGGAGCAGACCAAAGGGGCGGGGGCGGATGTTTTCGGTTTCGGCGGCGCCCTCTACCGCCGCCAGCCCAAACTCTGGCGTCAGCTGCACCAGCGCTGGCAGGAAGAGTTCAAAAAGATGCCCATTACTATCGAGGTCCAGGCTAAAGTCAGGCGTACCGGCACCACCCGCCGTCCCTGGCAGCCACGGGTACATTAGCGTGGAGGTTAAAGAATGTCGGGTTTATTATTCCTGCTGCTTATATATACGGT
>JASUSX010000091.1 GCA_030445875.1 Clostridia bacterium | reverse complement strand
GTAACGATGACGGGTATTGTAAAGACTTTGTCTCGATAAACGACTAGTGCCGGCAAGGCACTTTTTTTCTACTCCGCAGGTTGTTCCCCCACCAGATGTGGTACAATGATTTACAGATTACTTTAGAAGGGACAGTCTCGGGGTGGAACTGGTAAAAATTAATGGTCATACCTGCTATATCCCCGGTGCCACCAACTCCGGGGTCTATACTACCAAAAGCGGTTATTGCCTGCTAATCGATTCGGGGATCAATAACACTGTCGCCCATAAGATTAAGGATACCCTGGCTGCCAGGGCACTTAAACCCAAATACCTCCTCACCACCCACGGCCACGCTGACCACTTTGGCGCCCACCGATTATTAAAGGAGCTTTACCCCGGCCTGGAAGTCCTGGCCTCCCCCGGGGAAAAGGTCTTTATGGAAAATAACCTGCTGGGAATAAAGGCCCTGTACGGGTCTGCCTCCCCCCTTCAGGAATTAAAGGTCCCCCTGCTTTACAGCCCCCACCCGGTGGAGGTGGATACTACCATTGGTCCCGGTCCCTTGAAGCTCCTGGACCAGCGCCTCCAGGCCGTAGCCACGCCCGGACACGGGGCCGAGCACCTGGCCTTCCTGACCCCCGAAGGGGTGCTTTTTAGTGGCGATGCTGTCTACCACCCGGCCATCCTGGCCAAATACCCTTTACCCTTCTTCCAGGACATCGAGGCTGAGCTGGCCACCCTGGCGACCCTGGCCGAACTGGAATTCGATTACCTGCTCCCGGCCCATAGCCCGGAAGTTATAACGGATCCGGCCCCCGTTCTGGAGAAGAACCACCAGAGAATAAACGGCTGCCTGGATATGCTGGTCGAACTCCTGGCCCGGCCCCTGACCCGGGAAGAGCTACTGGCCCAGGTGGCCATCCTGGAGGAGCTTACCATGGATGTACCCCAGTACTACTTGAACCTGGCCAGCCTGTCCGCTTTTATCAGCTACCTCGAGGGTACAGGCCAGATTGCCTGTACAGCAGAAAACGGCAAGCTCTATTTTTATACCCCGTAGATACCAGGCGGCCTGGATGTGGTAAACTAAAGAAAAAGGCCCGCAAAGGTGAGTGCTGTGCAACGCGCTTTAATCTTTCACCCCCAACAGGGGCTCAAGGAAAACCTGCCTCCCGGCTTCCAACCCCGGCAAAGCGAGGATTTTACCTGGCTGGACCTGGTCCAGCCCACCCCGGAGGAGTTGGAACTCCTGATCTCCCGCTGGCATTTCCATCCCCTGGCCGTAGACGATTGCCGGCACCCCCATTACCGGCCGGAGATGGCCCAGTACGAGGACTACGCTTTTTTTACCCTGCGCTACGTCAAACCCCACCAGCGTTCCTTAACTGCTGCCCTCAATGTCTTTCTCGGACCTAATTTTATTGTCACCGTGCACCACGAAGAGCTGGAATTCGTCGACCAGCTCTGGCACCAGTACCGCCAGGAACCACAGCTTTTTACCAAGGGTGTCGATTTTATCCTCTACAGCCTGCTGGAGCCCCTGACGGAAACCTTCTTTACTTTTTTTGACCGTACTGAGGGCCGGATCGAGTACCTGGAAGAAGAAGTCTTCCGCCGGCCCACACGCCAGATCTTAAACCAGGTCTTTACTATGCGACGCCAGGCTATTAAATTACGCAAAATCCTCGGTGCCCAGCGGGATATTATCAACCTCCTGGCCTATCCCGAATTCAAACTCATTAAAAATGAAAACCGGGTCTTTTTCCTGGATATCTATAACGAAATGCTGCGCCTCATCGATCAGGTGGAAACCTTCCACGACCTGGCCAGTTCCACCGTAGAAATCTACCTCTCCCTGACCTCCAACCGCCTCAACGAAATCATGAAAGTGCTGACGGTCATTACTACCATTATGATGCCCTTAAGTCTCATTGCCGGTATCTACGGCATGAATTTCCACTATATGCCGGAGCTGGAGTGGCGCTATGGCTATTTTGCCGTCCTGGGGGTTATGGCTCTGTTGGCCCTCGTCATGCTTCTATTCTTCCGACGCAAGGGCTGGTTTTAAGAGATAAACCCCGGCCGGGGTAGTTCCCGCCGGGGTTTATTTCCGCCTTGCTACTTCTTCAGGTTGTAGAAGGCCTTGAGGCCCGGGTAGAGGGCGGCGGCGTCCAGTTCTTCCTCAATGCGCAGGAGCTGGTTGTATTTGGCCACCCGGTCAGTGCGGGAAGGGGCGCCAGTCTTGATCTGGCCGGCGTTGATGGCCACGACGATGTCGGCGATGGTGGTGTCCTCCGTTTCGCCGGAACGGTGGGATACTACGGCTGTATAACCGGCTTTTTTGGCCATCTCGATAGCCTCCAGGGTCTCCGTCAGGGTGCCGATCTGGTTGACTTTAATTAGAATGGCGTTAGCGGCGCCCATCGCAATGCCACGGCTCAAACGCTCGGTGTTGGTGACGAAGAGGTCGTCGCCCACCAGCTGGACTTTTTGGCCCAGGCGTTTGGTGAGGGCCTGCCACCCCTCCCAGTCGTCCTCGGCCAGGCCGTCCTCAATGGAGATTATGGGGTACTTCTCTACGAGGCCGGCATAAAAGTCAATCATCTCCGCGCTGGTGCGGGTGACTCCCTCGCCGGCAAAGACGTACTTGCCATCCTTGTAGAGTTCCGTCGCGGCCGGGTCCAGGGCGATAAAGCAGTCTTTACCCGGTTCATAGCCGGCTTTGGCGATGGCTTCCAGGATGACTTCTATGGCTTCCACGTTAGAGCGCAAGTTGGGAGCGAAGCCGCCTTCGTCGCCCACGGCGGTATTGAGCCCTTTGCCCTGCAACACGGCCTTCAGGCTGTGGAAGACCTCGGCGCCCATGCGCAGGGCGCCGGCAAAGTCCCCGGCCCCGGCGGGCATAACCATGAACTCTTGGAGGTCGACGTTGTTATCAGCGTGCTTACCGCCGTTTAAGATATTCATCATGGGTACCGGCAGGGTATGGGCGTTGACCCCGCCCAGGTAGCGGTAGAGGGGCAGGCCCAGGGCGTCGGCTGCCGCCTTAGCCACGGCCAGGGAAACCCCCAGGATGGCGTTGGCCCCCAGTTTGCCCTTATTGGGCGTCCCGTCCAGCTCGATAAGCTGGCGGTCGATCTCCCGCTGATCCAGGGCGTCGGAACCCACCAGTTCCGGGGCGATGACGGCGTTGACGTTATTGACGGCGTCCAGGACGCCCTTACCACCATAGCGCTTTTCGTCTTTATCCCGCAGTTCCACCGCTTCGTAGGCCCCGGTAGAAGCCCCGGAGGGGACGGCAGCACGGCCCCAGCCACCGCTTTCCAGGTACACCTCCACCTCTACCGTAGGGTTGCCACGGGAGTCCAGAATCTCCCGGGCGTAAATGTCGTTGATGATGGTCATAGGCTACGAACACCTCCGTTTTAATTCGCTGGTAAGGGTGTTACTCTACTTTAAGGGTTAAATGGAGCCGGTCGCCTCTGGGGCTATCAAACTCTGCCCCGTCATCTCCGCCGGTTGGGGTAGACCCAGGATTGCCAGTACTGTAGGGGCTACGTCTTCCAGGGCGCCTTCCCTCAAAACGGCCTTCCGGTAGCGATCATCAACCAGGATGAAGGGCACCAGGTTGCTGGTATGGGCTGTGTGGGGCTCGCCGTCCGGTTCCCGCATCTCTTCGGCGTTTCCATGGTCGGCCGTCACCAGCAGGGGTGCCCGGCGCTCCACCATGGCCGCGGCGATGCGGCCGATACACTCGTCTACCGTCTCCACGGCGGCGATGGCCGCCGCCAGATCGCCGGTGTGGCCGACCATATCGGCGTTGGCGAAGTTTAACACAATAAAGTCATATTTATCCAGGCGCTCCAGGACGGCGGCCGTAACCTCCCGGGCGCTCATGGATGGCTGCTGATCATAGGTGGCCACCTTCGGCGAAGGTATAAGGAGCCGGTCCTCACCGGGGAAGGGCTCTTCCACCCCGCCGTTAAAAAAGAAGGTAACGTGGGCGTACTTTTCCGTCTCGGCAATACGCAGTTGCTTGAGGCCATGATTAGCTATCACCTCGCCCAGGACATTGGTGAGAACCTGGGGTGGGAAGGCCACCGGCGCCGGGATGGTGACATCATACTGGGTCAGGCAGACAAACTGGACGTTAAGCCTCCCCCCCGGGCGTTCGAAAGGCTCAAACTCCCGGTCGACAAAGGCGCGGGTGAGCTGGCGTGCCCGGTCGGCGCGGAAGTTAAAGAAGATGACACTGTCCCCCTTTTGCACCACCGCCAGGGGCCGGCCTGCGCAGGTAATTACCGCTGGTTCCACGAACTCATCGGTAATATCCCTGGCGTAGGACGCCTGGATGGCAGTCGCCACCGTCGGGAACCGATGCCCTTCCCCAGCCACCAGGGCGCGGTAGGCCCGCTCTGTCCGTTCCCAGCGCCGGTCGCGGTCCATGGCGTAGTAGCGGCCCATGATGCTGGCGATGGCCCCTACACCCCGCTGCCGGCACTCCGCCTCCACCTGCTCCAGGTACCCGGCGGCACTGGATGGCGGCACGTCGCGGCCGTCCAGGAAGGCGTGGATATAAACCCGCGGCAAACCTTCTTTTTTCGCCAGCTCCAGGAGGGCGTAGAGGTGGTCCAGGTGGCTGTGGACGCCACCGTCGGAGACCAGGCCCATGAGGTGCAGGGCGCCGCCGCGCTCCTTTGCCCCCCTCACGGCGGCCAGGAGCACGTCGTTGGCGAATAAGGAGCCGTCGCGGATAGCCTTAGATATCCGGGTCAGTTCCTGGTAGACGATGCGGCCAGCACCGATGTTCAGGTGGCCGACCTCGGAGTTACCCATCTGGCCAGCAGGCAGGCCCACGGCCTCCCCGGAGGCTTCCAGGCGGGCGTGGGGGTAGGTGGCCAGCAGGTTGCGGTAATTGGGCAGGTAGCCCTGACTGATGGCGTTCCCTTCCTCCGGCGGCCCCAGACCGAAACCGTCCAGGATCATCAACATTAGGGGGCGGTTCATATTAACCAAGCTAATTTCTCCTGTCCCGTAAAATTGACTGGGTACCCTGGCAGCGGCGCCGCCGGCCGGGCACCCCGTTACCTCTAGTGATCGCCGTAATTGACAATGGCCGCGAAGGAGACGGCATCCAGGCTAGCCCCGCCGACTAGGGCGCCGTCAATATCGGGCTGGGCCATTAGTTCGGTAATATTTTCCGGCTTGACGCTGCCGCCATACTGGATGCGGACGGCCTCGGCCGCCGCGCCATACATGGACCCCAGCGTCTCCCGGATAAAGGCGATAACCTCCTGGGCGTCCGCCGCCGTGGCTGTTTTGCCGGTACCGATGGCCCACACAGGTTCATAGGCCACCACCAGTTCCCGGGCCTGGTCGGGTGCCAGCCCCTTTAACCCCTCCCAGACCTGGTGGCCGATGACAGCCAGGGTTTCGCCAGCTTCCCTCTGGCCCAGGGTTTCACCGACGCATACGATGGGGATCAGTTCGTGGCGGTAAGCGGCCATAAGTTTCTTATTGACTGTGGCGTCGGTCTCGGCGAAGTACTGGCGGCGCTCGGAATGGCCAATAATGACATAACGGCAACCCAGGTCCCTCAGCATCGGCCCCGATACCTCACCGGTATAGGCGCCCTGATCTTCCCAGAAAAAGTCCTGGGCGCCCACGGCTATATTGGAACCGGCAGCGGCGTTGGCGGCCGCAGCTATGGCCGTGAAGGGCGGGCAGACCACCACCTCCACGTCCGTGGCCCCCACCAGGGGCTTTAACAGCTCCACCAGTTCCCGGGCTTCCCCGGTAGTATTATGCATCTTCCAGTTGCCGGCAATAATGGGTCGGCGCAAAACCAATCACTCCCCTCGAAGTTGGTATAGCCAGCGTTATTTCTCCGTTAGCGCCACTACCCCCGGCAGAGCGCGGCCCTCCAGGAACTCCAGGGAGGCGCCGCCACCGGTAGAGATGTGGCCTATCCTATCCGCCGCCCCCATCTTTTCCACGGCCGCCACCGAGTCGCCGCCGCCGACGATGGTCATGCCCTCTACGGCTGCCACCGCCCGGGCGACCGCCTCGGTACCGTGGGCGAAGGGTTCCATCTCAAAGACGCCCATGGGGCCGTTCCAGACGACTGTCCGCGCCCCCTCCAGAGCGCCCGCGTACTCCCGCGCCGTCTCCGGTCCTATATCCAGGGCCAACCAGCCGTCAGGGACGGCAGTAGCCGCCACCACCTGGTGGGGGGCGTCAGCCTTAAACTCCGGGGCAACTATCAGGTCCCGGGGCAGGAGCATCTTTACACCCCGGTTTTCCGCCGCGGCCATGAGTTCCCTGGCCAGGGGCACCTGGTCCTCCTCCACCAGGGACTGGCCCATGGCGTAGCCTTTCGCCCGCAGGAAGGTGTTGGCCATGCCGCCGCCGATGATGAGGGTATCTACTTTGGTGAGGAGGTTGCGGATGACGCTGATTTTGTCCGAGACCTTGGCCCCGCCGATAATGGCCACAAAGGGCCGCTCCGGGTCGGCCAGGGCCTTGCCCAGGGTCTCGATTTCCTTCTGCAGCAGGAAACCAGCCGCCGCCGGCAGGTAGTGGGCTACCCCCTCGGTGGAAGCGTGGGCGCGGTGGGCGGCGCCAAAGGCGTCATTGACGTAAAGGTCAGCCAGGGAAGCGAGCTTGCGGGCAAAATCGTGGTCGTTTTTCTCTTCTTCCGGGTAAAAGCGCAGGTTTTCCAGCAGGAGAACCTGGCCGGGCTGGAGGGCCGCTACCGCCGCCTCCACCTCAGGGCCGATACAATCGTCTACTTTATGTACCGGCCGGCCCAGGATGTTCTCCAGTTCCCTGGCCACCGGGTCCAGGCGCAATTCTTCCTTGACCTTGCCCTTGGGCCGGCCCAGGTGTGACATGAGGATTAGCCGGGCGTTGTGGTCTATAAGGTACTGAATAGTGGGCAGGGCCGCCCGGATACGGGTATTATTAGTTACCCGGCCCCCTTCCAGGGGTACGTTAAAGTCAACCCGCACCAGCACCCGCTTATCTTTCAGATCCAGGTCCTTGATGGTTAACTTGGCCATCTCAATCGTACCTCCCTTATTATGCTACCCTGATTACCCCGGCATACGAAACGGCCGCCTCGCGGCGACCGTCCTTTTACAGCCCTTGAGCAGCCATAAAGGCCGCCAGGTCGACGACCCGTTTGGAATAGGCCCATTCGTTGTCGTACCAGGCCACCACTTTGGCCAGGGTGCCGTCGATAACCATGGTGGACAGGGCATCGACAATGGAAGAACGCGGGTCGCCATTGAAGTCGCGGGAAACCAGGGGCTCTTCGCAGTAACCCAGGATACCCTGCATGGGCCCTTCGGCAGCGGCCTTCATGGCGGCGTTGATGCTCTCTACTGTAGCCGGTTTTTCCAGATCGCACACCAGGTCGACGACGGAGACATTGGGGGTAGGTACCCGCATGGCGAAACCATTCAACTTACCCTTCAGCTCGGGTAAAACCAGGCCGATGGCTTTGGCAGCACCGGTAGTGGTGGGGATAATGGACAGGGCGCCGGCCCGGGCCCGCCGCAGGTCCTTGTGGGTCAGATCGAGGATGCGCTGGTCGTTGGTATAGGAATGGGCAGTGGTCATCAGGCCGCGTACAATGGTAAAGTTATCGTGGAGGACTTTCGCTACCGGGGCCAGGCAGTTGGTGGTGCAGGAGGCGTTGGAGACCACATGGTGCCGGGCGGGGTCATACTTATCGTTATTGACGCCCATGACGATGGTAATATCCTCGTTTTTGGCCGGAGCGGTAATGATGACCTTTTTGGCCCCTGCCTGACGATGGGCTGCCGCTTTGGTGGCATCGGTGAAAACACCGGTGGATTCAATAACGATATCAACGCCCATATCTTTCCAGGGGAGCTTGGCCGGGTCGCGCTCGGCTATAACCTTGATGGTACGGCCATTGACCACCATGCTATCTTCCCGGGCCTCAACGGTGGCGTTCAGGCGGCCGTGGTCGGAATCGTACTTGAGCAAGTGG
>JASUSX010000090.1 GCA_030445875.1 Clostridia bacterium | reverse complement strand
CGGCCGCAGCCAGTAGCGCAGGCGCTGGTGCTGGAGGTAAAAGAAACGCATAATACAGCGATAACGGCCCACATTCTGGGCCGTCAGGTAGCTGGTCTCGGGGATGGCTTTTAGCAGAGTGGATACCTGTTCGACGGCCAAAGAAATCCCTCTTCCGCATTGGGATGGGTGACTCTTTCGAATTAGCTTTGAGCTTTGGAAGAAGTTTCGCCACCGGATAGTGATATTCCTGCCTGAAGGAGTTAAAAACATTTCCTGATAAAAGTTGCCCGAAGGGATATTGTTTAAATCCCCCGATGGGGGTTAAAATAAGGAAGAAAACCATCCTGGGTGAGGTGATTTTTCTTTGGCAGGCGAAGCCAAAATCCTGATCGTTTTCTATAGCCTCTACGGCAATACGGCCAAACTGGCAAGGGCCGTGGCGGCCGGGGTCGAGGAAGTCCCCGGTTGCAGCGCCGTTCTTAAGCGCGTACCCGAGACCATGCCCCGCGAAACCCTGGAACAGCTAGAAAAGTCGGCAGCTTATCAGAAAGCCCAGGGAGAAATGCGGGACATACCCCTGGCGACCCTGGACGACCTGCTGGACGTGGATGGCGTCATCTTCGGTAGTCCCAGCCACTTCGGCAACGCCGCCGCCCAGCTGAAACAGTTCATTGACGCTACCGTTCCTTTATGGGTCAAGGGCCAGCTGGCCGGCAAAGTAGGCGGCGCTTTCTGCACCTCGGGCAGCCTTCACGGCGGCAACGAGGGTACCCTGATTTCCCTGCTCCTACCCCTCCTCCACCATGGTATGATAATCGTCGGCCGGACCTATGAGGATTACAGTCTGGCTAACTGGGGCACTCCCTACGGGGCGTCATCCACCTCGGGACCCAACCACGACCAGCCGCCCGCGGAGCAGGACCTGGCCGTCGCCCGGGCCCTGGGTAAGCGCATCGCCACCGTGGCGCAAAAACTGAAGGGATAACGGTAGAAGCCGCCCGAAGGGGCGGCTTCAATGTATCATTTTGGCCTCGTAGACGCAAGCGAATTGACATTACCCGAGTTAACGATTGACAATCCTGAGCCTTTAAGTTAGCATAAATATGTAACCATTTTTGTTACGGAGGTATCTGCCATGGGTGAAGTAATAAAAAGAAGAATCTTAAATATTTCTCTGCCGGTAACTCTTTATAAAGAGCTTGAGGAAATGGCCACAGAAAAAGCCAAAACCAAAGCTGAATTCGCCCGCGAGGCCATAACCAGATATATAGATAGCGAAAAACGATGGAGCTATATTAGAAAATGGGGCCAGGCCTCCGCCAGGCAGTTGCAACTTAAAAATGAAAAGGATATAGAAACAATAATTCACGACCTGCGGAAGGAAGGCCGCAATGATTAAGGTAGTTTGCGATACTAACGTTTATATCTCGGCCTTCCTTTTTGGTGGCAAGCCGGAAGAGGTAATAGCTATAGCCAGGAACAATGAAATCGAATTATTAATTTCCGAAGACATCCTTGCCGAAGTGGCCGACGTACTGAAAAAGAAATTCGGCTGGACCGACGGGCAGATTAGCTTTACCCTCGATGAATTACGCTCCATCGCCAGCCTAATTATCCCTGACACCCGGCTTAAAGTCATAAAAAATGACGAGACTGATAACCGCTTCCTGGAATGTGCCCTGGCGGGCGGAGCAAAATATCTAGTCACCGGCGACACGCGTCATCTACAGCCTCTTAAGGAATTTAATGGTATACAAATACTTTCACCTGCAGATTTTTTAGCGGTTTTAAGTACTATGACTGAAAATTAGGGACTAACCTTTATTTCCCACCTCATCAATAGTCATCAATCCGTATTCGCCGCCATCATCAGGCGTTTGATTTTATCAATAACCCCCACTGGTGTCGGGTCGAGGTCCCTGGCCAGGGCCAGATAAAGAGTAACGAAATCGCCCAGGTATACCAGGGAAAAGAGCCGCGCCAACCGGGAAATACCCCGGTAAGTAACCCTTCTCGCCCCGGCCGCCCTCTGACTCAGTATAGCGTATGATATCTCGATGCGCCGGGAGTTTTCCTGGCCGTCCTCCGCGTCTTCTAAAAATGTAAAGTAGAAATGCCCCAGGTGGTCCGGGGAGGCATCCCAGCCATTGGCCTCATCGTGGTGCAGGGCGGGGAAGGAATTCGTGAAGGCCATCAGTTTGCTATTTTCGCCAAACTGGTTTTTCCAGCGTCGGGCTACGGCGTCGGTAAAGGGCAGGGTGCCGTAAATGACGGGAATACGGCCCAGCATCTCCAGGGCCATAGTCTTGGCCAGGTTATTAGCGCTTTTTACATCAGGAGCATACTCCCCAGCCAGGTCAGCCAGCAGGTTGATGGTTTCCTGCACCGCCGCCTCCTGGTCACCGATAAGGCCCAGGCGTTGTAGGAGACTTAGCAATGGCAAAAAGATATAGCCCAGGGCTACCCGCGGCATCTTCCCTCCTGGTATTACCAGCAGGGGATGCCCCTCTTCTCTGGCCGTACCCAGCAACTCACCGCCAGCCGTAATGACAGCGACCTGTGCCCCAGTGGCTTTAACTGCTTCATAAGCAGCCAGTACCTCCCGGGTTACCCCGGAGTAGCTAATGACTATGGCCAGAGTATTACGATCAATACCCGCCGGAATGGTATATCCCTGGTTCAGGGTTAGGGGTATTGTTAACTCATCAAACAAATAGGCACTGAGTAAGGCGGCCGCTGCTGCCGAGCCGCCCCCGGTCCCCAGGATGAGGATACGCCGGATTCTCTGCGGTGAGAAATCCCCTGGCCATTCCCGGGCCAGTTGCCAGGCCTTCTTGAACTGACGGGAGTAATTTACCGTATCCTCCAGGGCACGGGCGCTGTCTAGACGAGTCAGGGCTGGTAAATCATCCAGGTCAATATACACAGGCTCTTCCCCTTCTTGATTATTGATCTATATCCATTGCCAAAATCCGTTTGGCCCCAAGGGCCTTTACCAATTGTAATACCAACAAGCCGATGGTACCCATTCCTAAGATGGCCACATCCTGGCCTCCGCTACCTTGCATTAAAAGTATGCCATGAAGAGCCACCGTGGCCGGTTCAAAAAATGCCCCTTCTACAAAGCTAACGCCGTCAGGTAGTTTTACCGCGTTAACCGCCGGAACTTTTATATATTCAGCCCAGGCACCCTGGATTCTGGATCCAATGAATGTATAATTCTTGCACTGGGAATAATTTCCTCTGGAACAGTCTGGACAATGATGGCAGGGTATTAAAGGAGCACAGGCTATGCGGTCTCCAACTGCCAATCCGCTAACCTCATCCCCGATTGCCGCAATTTCGCCCGCGAACTCGTGGCCTAAAATAATAGGATAATAGTGAGCCCCTTTCCCTAAGACCCGCGGGAGGTCTGAACCACAAATCCCGCACGCTTTTACCTTCACTAAAACTTCTCCCTTATTGATGACCGGGTCGGCGACTTCTTCATAACGGATGTCCTTCTGTCCGTGGAGAACTGCGGCTTTCATTTTCTGCCTCCTGTCTATAAGGCTACTATCGTTTCAATACCCAGCTTAGCTAGTTCCTTAATAAAATCCCGGGGTGCATCTTTATCGGTTATTAGGGTGGTTATAGCGGTAATAGGCGCAATGCGTGAAAGGGTAACCCGCCCGATTTTGGAATGGTCGGCCAGAATAATCACTTCATCAGCTGCCTGGACCATCAGGCTGTTGGTGTGGGCTTCGGTCATATTGGGCGTCGTCAGGCCGTGTTCGATGCTGAGGCCGTTGACGCCTAGGAAGGCCTTTTGGACATGGATCTCCTGCAATACCCTTTCAGTTAAGGAACCCACCATGGCATAGGATTTAGTCCGCATACTGCCGCCCGTCAGGACCAGGTTAATGCCTTCGCTCTGAGCCAGTTCCATAGCCACATTGACAGTGTTGGTGACTACCGTCAGATTCTGACGCTCCTTCAATAATTGCGCCAGGGCCATTACAGTTGTCCCGGCATTAAGCAGGATCGTGTCCCCATCCTTTACCAATTCCGCCGCTTTACGGGCGATGGCCAGCTTTTCAACCGGGTACTGGTTTACCTTTTCAGTATAGGATGGTTCCTCGCTATCCTCACCTACCGGCACAGCACCGCCATGGGTACGGGCCAGGAGGCCTTCCTTTTCCAGGCTGCTCAGGTCGCGGCGCACAGTCATAGGGGAAACACCCAGCTCGCGGCTCAGTTCGCTCACACTGAGGGGCATACCTGAGTTAATTTTATCGATGATGATCTTGCGCCGCTGTACCGAGATCATATGGCCTCCACACTAATCTTTTTTGTTCGTTATTGTTCTTGTGCTATAACATATTCGCTAAATATCGCACATTTCCTGCTGGTTGCGTTAACTTTTATAAAAAAATTTTAGGGCATTGTTAACAACAACCAATATGGAACATCGCTGCCGGTACTAAAAAAGCTACCACCCGTATGGTCGCGAAGACCGGTCCGGTTAGCAGCTTTATAGGCAGGTGACCAGCAACCTTGATAATAGAAGGCCGGATCCACTAAAGGTCCGGCCTCCAACTTTACATTTCTATCTTCATAGAGCTAATCATGGTGGCTTACTGCTCACACTCCGCCATCACATTTATGGGAGCAATGGTCCAGATGCTTACTCCCCTTTTCTCGTGTCGGTAGCCTTCTTTTCCTTCAACACGGCCTGGGCGGCGGCTAATCTCGCCACCGGTACCCGGAAGGGCGAGCAACTGACGAAGTTCAGGCCGATCTGGTGGCAGAACTCGACGGAGCTAGGTTCGCCGCCGTGCTCGCCGCAGATACCCACTTCCAGATCAGGGTTGCTGGCGCGGCCTAGTTCTACGGCCATCTTCATGAATTTGCCCACGCCTTCACGGTCGAGGACGATGAAGGGGTCCTCTTTCAGGATCTTCTCGTCCACATACTGGTGCAGGAATTTGCCCTCAGCGTCGTCGCGGCTGAAGCCAAAGGTGGTCTGGGTCAGGTCATTGGTGCCGAAGGAGAAGAACTCGGCCTCTTTAGCGATCTCGTCGGCTGTGGCGCAGGCCCGCGGCATCTCGATCATGGTGCCAACCCGGTACTCGAAGTCAACACCGCTCTCCTTCTTGACGGCCGCGGCCACCTCATCCACCAGTTCGTGGAGGCGCTTTAACTCGTTGACATGGATGACCAGGGGGATCTCCACTTCCGGCAGGACCTTGATGCCCTCTTTCACCAGCTGGACTACAGCCTGGAAGATGGCCCGCGCCTGCATGGCGTAGATCTCTGGGAAGGTGATCCCTAAACGACAGCCGCGGTGGCCCAGCATGGGGTTGAACTCGTGGCGCGCCCGCACCTCGCGCAGGAGGGCTTGCTTTTCCGCCAGTTCCCGGGAGTTGCCGCCGGTAGCCTGCAGGCGGGTAACGTCAACCAGGAGTTCCTCGATATTGGGCAGGAACTCGTGGAGGGGCGGGTCCAGCAGGCGGATGCAGACCGGCAGGCCGGCCATGGCCTTCAAAATGCCGTAGAAGTCGCCCTGTTGCATGGGCAGGAGTTTATCCAGGGCTGCCTGCCGTTCTTCCTTCGTCTTGGCCAGGATCATCTCCTGGACGATGGGCAGCCGGTCGACCTGCATGAACATGTGCTCGGTGCGGGTGAGGCCGATGCCCTCGGCGCCGAATTCGCGGGAGCGTTGAGCGTCTTCCGGCGTATCGGCATTGGCGCGTACCTTCAGGCGGCGGAAGGAGTCAGCCCACTCCAGGATGGTCTCGAATTCACCGGTGAGCTGGGGATCGATCAGGGGGACTTCACCCAGCATGACGTTGCCGGTGGAACCGTCGATGGAGATGACCTCGCCTTCTTTAACTGTCAGGTCGCCGATAAAGAAACATTTACTTTCGACATCAATCTTAATGGCGTCGCAGCCGGTGACGGCCGGTTTGCCCATACCGCGGGCCACCACGGCGGCGTGGCTGGTCATGCCGCCGCGGGCGGTGAGCACACCCTGGGCCTGGACGATACCGTGGATGTCGTCCGGGGTAGTTTCCGTTCGCACCAGGATGACCTTCTGGCCATCCAGGCCCATCTTTTCGGCTTCGTCGGCGTCAAAGACCACCTGGCCGGAGGCGGCGCCGGGGGAGGCGGGCAGGCCTTTGGCCACTACCTGCAATTTAGCTTTGGGGTCGATGCGCCGGTGCATAAGCTGGCCAAGCTGGTCGGCTTCCACGCGCAGGACAGCTTCTTCTTTCGTAATCAAGCCTTCGTTTACCATATCGACAGCGATCTTAACGGCTGCCGCCGCCGTGCGCTTGCCGTTACGGGTCTGGAGGATGAAGAGCTTGCCCTTTTCAATGGTGAACTCGATATCCTGCATGTCACGGTAGTGTTTTTCGAGGAGCTGGCAAATGTCCTCAAACTGGCGGTAGATTTCCGGCATCTCTTCCTTCAAGCTGCTGATAGGCTTGGGGGTGCGGATGCCGGCCACCACGTCCTCGCCCTGGGCGTTGATAAGATACTCACCGTAGACGCCCTTCTCCCCGGTGGACGGGTTGCGGGTGAAGGCCACACCGGTACCGCTGGTGGGTCCCATGTTGCCGAAGGCCATGGTCTGGACGTTGACGGCCGTACCCAGGTCATCGGGGATCTTGTTGATCTTACGGTAGACAATAGCCCGGGGGTTATTCCAGGAACCAAAGACGGCGCGGATGGCCATGTAGAGTTGCTCGGTGGGGTCCTGGGGGAAGTCGCGGCCGCTCTGGCTCTTGACGACATCCTTATACTCGACAATAACCTCCCGCAGGGCATCGGGGGTCAGTTCATGGTCGAATTTGACGCCCAGGCGTTCTTTATGTTTTTCCAGGACGGCTTCAAAGTGGCTATGTTCAATTCCCAGAACCACATTGCCGAACATCTGGATAAACCGCCGGTAACAGTCCAGGGCAAAGCGTTCGTCATTCGTCTGAGCAGCCAGGCCCTGTACCGACTGGTCATTCAGGCCCAGATTCAGGATGGTGTCCATCATCCCCGGCATGGAAATCGGCGCCCCGGAGCGGACGGAGACGAGCAAGGGGTCCCTGGGGTCACCCAATCGCTTGCCGTTAATGGCCTCCAGGTCCTTCAGGCGGGCGGCCACCTCTTCCTCCAGGCCGGGAGGAAATTGCTGGCCCAGGCGGTTGTATTCGTTGCAGGCCTCACAGGTGATGGTAATCCCCTGCGGCACCGGCAGGCCAATGTTGGTCATTTCGGCCAGGTTCGCACCTTTGCCGCCAAGGAGGCGTCGCATATCGGCTTTACCCTCGCGGAACAAATAGACATACTTCTTATTTGCCATAACCTTCCCTCCGATAATAGATTTGGAGTATTTTACCGGCCGTCTCTTCGATGGCCTTATTGGTAACATCAATAACCGGGCAACCCAGCTGGTCCATTACCTTACGGGCATAGGCCAGTTCCTGCTCAATGCGACCGCGGGTAGCGTAGTCGGCCTGCCCTGGTAACCCCAGGGTTTTCAAGCGTTCCTGGCGGATCTGGTATAATTGCTCGGCATCGATGGTTAGCCCTATTATCTTTTCCTGGGGTGAGGCAAGCAATTCCTGGGGCAGGGGCACCTCGGGAACCAGGGCGAGATTGGCGGTCCGCAGGCGCTTGTGGGCCAGGTACATACACACCGGCGTCTTGGAGGTGCGGGAAACACCGATTAAAATCAGGTCGGCGTGGCTGAGGCCGCGCATATCTTTGCCGTTATCGTACTTGACCGCAAAATCAATGGCTTCCATCTTACGGAAGTAATCCTCGTCGGTGCGGCGGATCAATCCCGGTTCTAAACGAGGTTTAACCCCCGTCTGCCGGGCGATGGCATCCATCAGGGGACCCAGAAGGTCTACGGCGGCCAGACCGTGCTTGGTGGCTAGCTGCAGCAGCTGTTGTTTTAAGGCCGGTAAAACCAAGGTAAAGGCGATAATACCCTTTTCCTGGGCTGCTTCGTTG
>JASUSX010000089.1 GCA_030445875.1 Clostridia bacterium | reverse complement strand
CTGTCTGGACAAAGACCGGGTTACAGGAGTTTTTTACCCCTTCGACAAAGGATTCACTGCCATGCCCACCCGGCAGCCAGCAATTAATAGTATCTGGCCCCACCCGGACATAACCGGGGTCGTAAAAGCGATCCTCCGGCTTGACCACCCCTTCCTCCAGGGCAGCCGCAGCGGTAACGATCTTAAAGGCCGATCCCGGCTCATAGGCATCCCGGACCAGGGGGTTACCCCAGACGCTGCTGGGGTATTTATCGAAATTGTTAGGGTCAAAGGCCGGCCGGCTGGCCATGGCCAGTATCCCCCCCGTTTTGGGGTCCATAACAATGATATTCGCCCGGCGGGGGTTGGTGGGACTGGCCATGATTTTGTCCAGTTCACGCTCGGCAATATATTGAATGGTTTGATCGATGGTGAGGACCAGGCTGTGGCCGTTCTGGGGCGGGATATAGCGGTGGGTGGCTCGGGGGATTTCGTGGCCCAGGGCATCAAATTCTATGACGATCTTACCCGGTTCCCCGGCCAGTTCCCGGTCGTACATGGTCTCCAGGCCTTCCAGGCCCTGGTTATCAATACCGGCAAACCCCAGGACATGGGCCGCCAGGGGGCCGTTGGGGTAATAACGCCGGCTCTCTGGTACCACTTCGATCCCCGGGAGCTTGCCTTTCTGCACCAGTTCCTTGATCTGCTGGGCTTTATCAAACTCCACCTGGCGCGCGACGAACTCAAAACCCGTATTGCGGGTTATCCTGGCCTGCACTTTATCCGGGGGCAGTCCCAGGATAGCCCCCAGCCGGGCGGCTATCTCCTCCGCCTTACCCGAATCCCTTACTTCCGGGGGAAAGGCACCAATATAATCGGTAGCCACACTGATGGCCAGCTCGTGGCGATTGCGATCGTAGATCACGCCCCGCTGGGCTGCCACCGGCATCATGTTGAGCCGGTTATTGAGGGCCTTTTGCTGCAGCTCGCCCCCCTTAACAAACTGCAGCCAGGCCAGTCGAAAGATAATCGTTACCAGTCCCAGGGTCAAAATAAAAAAAACAAAAGCCAGGCGTTTACGAACGTTTATGCCAGTCTGCATGACCTTAGCCCCTCGCCAGGCAACCCGCCGCCGGTTCTATTTGCCAGTTTTAACCCCCCGCCCTGGCTACACGCGCTGGTTCGAACCAGGATTGCAGGGCCGCAGCAAGGGATGCCAGCCAGGAATGGTGGGGTGGTGCCGGGAGGGCCGCGGCTGTCGTTGCGGCCGCTGTCCCTGGACCGGCTGTCGCGCCGGCCGCGACCTGCACCTGCTGGCTGGCCTTACCCGGAACATAATAGAGCTGTCCCTCCGCAGGCTCCACCATCCCCAGGCGGGTGGTGGCTACCCTGGCCACCCTTTCCGGCGCTTTTAAGCGGGCCACCTCTAATTGTAGCCTTTCATTCTCCCTTTGCAAAGTATTAATTTGCTGTTTCAGGGCCTCCATCTCGTAGCCGTTTATTACCAGCCGCACAGCCAGGAAGGTTTTCCCGAAGGCCATAACAATCGCCAGCAGTACTAGGCCCAGGATAAATAACTTCCGCCTGGCCCGGCCCCGGGCCTGCGCCCGGCCGCGGGGGTTTCCCCCCGCCGGTTGGGGCCCCGGCGTTGCTTCATAGCCCAGCTCTTGCGGTGGTGCTGCTAACATAGCTTATTCACCATCCTTTTCCTTTAGAACCCGCCGGGCCACCCGTAGCCTGGCGCTGCGGGACCTGGGGTTGGCGGTGACCTCGGCCGCGCCCGGCGTCACCGGTTTGCGGGTTACCGGTTCCAGGACCCGCCGGCTGCCGCAGGTACAGACCGGCATACCCGGCGGGCAGGTGCACCGGCCGTAGAGGCCCTGGAAAGCCCTTTTCACGATCCTGTCCTCCAGGGAATGGAAGGTTATGACTCCTACCCTGCCGCCTGGTCTTAAGACCCCTGGCAGCTGTTCCATAGCTTCCTGCAGGGCAGTTAACTCGCCATTTATGGCAATCCGGAGGGCCTGGAAGGTCCGCTTGGCGGGATGATGTCCGGACCCCCTGGCCCCGGCCGGAATTGCTGCTTTAATAATCTTGACCAGCTGGGTGGTAGTGGTTACGGGTTCCCTTTGCCGGGCCGCGGCGATAAAGCTGGCTATGCGCCTCGCCCAGCGCTCCTCCCCGTAACGCCAGATGATCTCGGCCAGCCTTTCCTCCGGCCAGGTGTTGACCACTGTCGCCGCCGTCAACTCCTGTTCCTGGCCCATACGCATGTCCAGGGGGGCCTCGGCCTGGTAGCTGAAACCGCGCTCCGGGTTATCCAGCTGGTAGGATGATACCCCCAGGTCAAAGAGCAACCCGTCGACGGCCGCGATACCCCGATCGCGCAGGACCAGGGCCAGATCCCGGAAATTGGCCCGCACCAGTTCCACCGCCAGCCCGAAGGGCGCCAGGCGTTCCCCGGCGGCCTCGATGGCTGCGGCGTCACGGTCCAGGCCGATTAAGCGGCCTCCCGGCAGTAGCCGGGGCAGGATGGCGGCGCTGTGGCCCCCGCCGCCAACGGTGCAATCGACAAAGACCTCTCCGGGACGGGGGTCCAGGAAGTGCAAAACTTCAGCCAGCAGGACCGGCTGGTGGATGTAGGGCAAGGCAGCCACCCCTAGATGTCAAAGTCGACGATCTTCTCGGCCAGGGATTCGTACTGGGCCGCCGTCTCCTGGCAGTACTGTTCCCACAGGGTGCGGCTCCAGATCTCCACCCGGGTGGAAACGCCCACCACTACGACTTCTTTCTCCAGGCGGGCGTATTCCCGCAGATTCCCCGGCAGCAGTATTCTCCCCTGGCGATCCAGCTCACATTCGGTAGCCCCGGAGAAGAAGAAGCGGACAAAGGCCCTGGCGTCAGCCCGGGTAAAGGGCAGGCTGCGTAACTTTTGTTCCATCTCCGCCCAGCCGTTCATGGGGTAGACAAAAAGGCAGTTGTCCAGGCCCTTGGTGAGGACAAATTTATCCCCCAGCTCCTCCCGGAAGCGGGCCGGGATAATCAAACGCCCTTTATCATCAACGGTATGCTGGTACTCCCCCATGAACATGGGCTTTTGTCCCACTTTCCTACCACTTCATGCCACTATGCCCCACTTTACACCACATAATATTCGCCGCCAGGATAAAAATTCCTGCCGGGAAAAAGGAAAAAACCCTCCAAAATGGAGAGTTTTTTCGCTGTAGAACATATTTTCGCCTGTTTCCTGGCTCCCGCTCCCTTTTGCTCCCTCCCCGGGCCGGCTATTACCCCCGGGCCAGGAGGGTCGCCACCCCGGCTGTGAGCTGGTAAATATGCTCCGCCAGGTCAACGGCCAGGACGCCGGTCCCGCAGGCCGGGGTTACCAGGGCCTGGTGGTTGAGGCGCTCCCGGTCTACCCCCCGCCGGGCCAATTCTTCCATCTCCGCCTGGAGTATAGCTGCCAGGGTGGCTGCCGTCTCCTGCCAGGCCTGCTCATAGGTGGGGACAATCCCCCAGGCCAGGACGCCCCCCGCCGCCAGGAAAGCGGCCACGTCCGGGGCAAAAACCTGGAGGGAAGTGAAGTAGTTATAGGCATCGAAGCTCAAGATCCGGCAACCTGCAGCAAAGAACAGGGGCCACTCCACCCCGCTGCAGGAGTGGGCGCCGGGCAGGCCCCCGCCGGCCTCAATACCAGCTACCACTCCGGCCAGGGCCGCCACCAGGTCATCCCGCTGCAGCCCGACGTGGGTAGAGGTGCCGTAGGCCGCCAGGGCCGGGTCGTCTACAAACACCAGCACCGGCAGATGGAAACGCCCCAGTTCCCGGGCCTGCCAGCGGGCCTGCAGGGCCGTTGTCTTCACGATGAGATCCCTTAGCTGGGGGTCGTAAAAGGCGCTGCGCCCGGAGCTGCTGCTTAAATAAAGCCCGGCGGTAACGGGACCCGCCACCTGCCCCTTCAAGAAGAGCGCCTCGCCGGGGCCCCTGGTCTCCAGGTGTTCCAGCAGGGCGTAGAAGCCGACGCCCGCTGACCGGGGAATGGCAAAGGCGGCCAGGGCCTCCTGGTCCCCGGCTTCGGCCTCCAGGTACAGGCTGTAAAAGGCCGTCAGGCGGTCCGCCCAGTCCGCCTGGTCGTCGCTAAAGACCGGCATTTCCCCCTCCCGGTCTGTGATTAAACCCAGGTGCACCAGGGGAAACAGGCTCTGGTAAACGAAATGCTCCTGGTGGCCCCGCCGGGGTAACTGGGGCCAGTGGGGTAAGTGGGGCATGGTCTGGAAGATCAAATCCAGGGCTGGCTCCGGTTCGTGGTAGGGCAGGCTGCCGATGCCGGCGGCCTGGAAGTTACCGGGTAAAGACATGGCCATTCTCCTCCATTCAGGCGGAGGATATGTCCCTCCGCCGCTCAGAAGTTACGCGCCGACAGGACTACGGCTCGGTTCGGACCGTTGCTCGCCGCCTGTGGATTGCCCATGAACAGGCTTTCCGCTCAGCCGGCTTTGATCCTTCTATGAGGTTGTCCAATATTCCTCGCCAGGGTACGCTCAGGCGTCTTCGGCGGCGGCAACGGTGGCCTCACCTCGCCTGTCCTGTTACCGGCGCTTATGCTTGCGCGGCTCCGGGACATATCCTCCGCCCCTAGCGCTTACATTTTTGTGGTTTGCTGGCAGGGAACTAGCACCCAAGAGGGGCTCCTCCCTATTTTGCTGCTCGTGCAGAGCCAGGCGGGCGGCGCCAATCAGGCCGGCGTCATTGCCCAGCCGGGCGGCCAAGACCGGCAGGGGTTTCAGCTGCCAGGGGCCCAGGTAGGCAGCCAGGTAGCTACGAATAGGGGCGAGAAGAACTTCCCCGGCCCCGGCCGGCCCGCCGCCGATAATAATGGCCTCCGGTCCCACCAGCAGGACGGCGTTGGCCAGGGCCTGGCCCAGGTAACTGGCGGCACAGTCTACGACCTCCCGGGCCAGGCTGTCGTCCCTGGCGGCAGCGGCCAGGATCTCCCTGGCCCCCAGGCCGGGTTGATCCTGCAGAGAGGAAGGGCGGCCGGCAGCCAGTCCCTCCCGAAACATGCGCACCATGGCCGTGGCCGAAGCCAGGGTCTCCAGGCAGCCCCGGCCTCCGCAGTGGCACGGGAGACCACCGCGTACCATCTTAACATGGCCCATTTCCGCGCCGTAACCAGCAACCCCGCGCCAGACGCGCCCGTCTAAAATCAACCCCGAACCAATCCCGGTCCCAATGGTCACCATGAGCAGGGAGCGATAGCCCTGCCCGGCCCCCTGCCACATTTCCCCCAGGGCCGCCACATGGGCGTCATTATCCACGACCACCGGCCGGCCCAGTTCGGCCGCCAGTTCCGCCTGGAGGGGAAAATCGCGCCAGAAAAGGTTGGGGGCCAGGCGTACCAGTCCCCTTGCCACGTCCACCCAGCCGGGCACACCTATCCCTGCCGCTTCAATCTCCCGCCGGGCCAGCCCCTGCCGCTGCGCTACCTCGCCGGCCAGGGCGATGATGCGCCCCAGGACGGCCCTGGCTCCCTCAGCGGCCCCGGTGGCTACCTGCCCCCTGGCCAGGAGCTGGCCCTGCCGGTCTACCAGCCCGGCTTTAATGGTGGTGCCGCCCAGATCGATACCCAAAAGACACAAGTTCGCCTTTCCCTCCCCTTCCAGGCAGGATTTCGACTACTTGACCAGAAGAATATACATGATTTAACACCGTCAGGGCCATATTATGCACAAAACCTTTGCTGGAGGTAAGAAAATGAAAATAGCCCTTATTGCCCCGGCCTGGCATGACCCCCTGTGGGAAAGTGAAAAGGAGAAGTCCATTTTCCCGCCCTTGAACTTAATCACCCTGGCCGCCCTCACGCCACCCCAGCACGAGGTGACGATCCTTGATGAAAGTTTAACCGATCTGGACAGCGATGCCAAGTACGATCTGGTCGGCATTTCCGCCATGACGGCCCTGGCCCCCCGCGCCTACGAGATCGCGGACGCCTTTCGCGCCCGGGGCAGCAGGGTAGTCCTGGGCGGGATGCACCCCTCGGCCCTGCCGGAAGAAGCCCTGGGCCACGCTGACGCGGTGGTCATCGGCGAAGCCGAAGGCTCCTGGCAACGCCTCCTGGCCGACCTGGAAGAGGGGGGAAGGTTGCAGCCCTTTTACCGCCAGGAGGAACGCCCCTCCCTGGAACATTTGGCTATCCCCCGGCGGGATCTCTTAAGGCGTGACCGCTACCTCATCCCCGACACCGTCCAGACCACCCGTGGCTGCCCCTTTGCCTGCTCCTTCTGCACTGTTAGCCAGTTCTTCGGCCACGCCTTCCGCTTCCGGCCGGTAGCCGAGGTGATCAATGAGGTCCGCGACCTGGCCGGGGATGTAGTGGCCTTTATTGATGACAACATTATCGGCCACCCCGGTTACGCCCGGCAGCTCTTCACTGAGCTGGCCAGCCTGCCGAAAAAGATAAAATGGTTCAGCCAGGGCTCCCTTAATATCGCCCGGGACGAAGAGCTGCTGCGCCTGGCTGCAGCCAGCGGCTGCATCGGCCTCTTTATCGGCTTTGAATCCCTGTCTCCAGGTAACCTGAAAGCAGTCGGTAAGTCCGTCAACCGGGTGGAAGAATACCGGAACGCCATCAAGAGGATCCACGACCATGGTATCGCCATTGAAGGCGCTTTCGTCTTCGGCCTGGACGAAGACGATGCCGGTGTCTTTGAAAGGACCGTGAAATTTGCCCAGGAAAACCGCCTGGAGGCGGCCCAGTTTGGCATCCTGACCCCCTTCCCGGGCACACCCCTGCGCCAGGCCCTGGAAAAGGAAGGGCGCATCACCAGCAATGACTGGGGCCAATATACCATCAGTAAGGTTGTCTTCGAGCCGAAAAATATGGACCCTCAGACCCTCCAGGAAGGCTTCAACTGGGCCTGGGCGGAGTTCTATTCCCTGGGCTCGATTTCCCGGCGCCTGGGTCTGGCCACCCGCAACGCCGCCATCCTGTGGGCCATTAATCTCAATATCCGCAAGCGCTTCAACCACTTCCTGGAGAAACTGCGCTCCGGCAGCTTTACCCTGCCGCGGCCTTCCCTGGCTAAATAGTACAAAGCCGGCCTCCTGGCCGGCTTTTTTCCGTCTCCCAAAACTACTTGCCGTTCTCCTGTCCTCCGCTGGCGGGGGCCGGGCTGGTGCCGCCCTCGCTGCCTTTTTGCTTGGCTGCCTGGGCCTGTTTGATCATCTCCTGAACCTGGGCCGCCATCTCCTGGTCCGGGTTATGCCTTAAAACCTCCTGCCACTGGCCAATGGCACCATCTAAATCGCCCTTCAGGGACGCCAGGTACATACCATAGGTTATACGCGCGTTGTTATCGCCGGGATCAGCCTTGAGGGCAGCCTGGAAACTATCCTCCGCCAGCTTGTTATCCCCGGCGTAGAGGGCCGCCCCGGCCAGGCGCAAGTTGATCCCCTCTTCCTGGGGATTAAGCCTTAAAACCTGCTGGTAGCTGGCTACCGCCGCCTTAAAACTATCGATAGCTTTGGCCTGGTCGCTGCCGGCGTAAAGGTAAAGGGTACCCAGGTTATACTGGCTGTCGCCGAGCTTTAACAGGGTAGCGCTATCATTGGGTTTCGCCTGGACCTCTTTCTGCAGGTTGGCGATCTCCGTCTCCAGCTGGCCCATCTGTTCCTGCATAGCCTTCTGCATGGCCTCGGCCTGTTGGGCCGCGTCTGGTGCCGGCGCCTGGGCCTCTGGCGGTGGCAGAGACCCCCTGGGGGCCGCAAAAATAGCGTAACTGCCGACTAAACCGATACTTAAAACGACCACAAATAATACTCCCAGAACCGGCCGCCTTTTACTCAACCGGCGCAGGGAGGTCATCATCCCCATCTCCTGTCCACCCCCTCTGCCCCATCATAACGTAAGAGCGGAAGTCTGTCAAATAATAATATGAGCCCGGTATGTGTAAAGATGTAGTAGGCAAAAAGAGACCTTGCACAGAAACATAATATATGCCTTTGACCCTTTCCGGCTTTGGGGTATTTTGCAGTAATTC
>JASUSX010000088.1 GCA_030445875.1 Clostridia bacterium | reverse complement strand
AGCCCCCGGCTAACCGGCAGGTTCTTGTTCTGCGCGACGCCGTCGCAGCCACAAGCTCAATAAATACCCATCCAGCAAGCCCATGGGGTAAGCCAGCAGGGTGAGCCACCAGGGCCATCCGCGCCGTTGACGGCGCGTTCCCATGGCAAAGCGGGCTCTAAGCACCTGAAATCCCCCCTTTGAAGCTTATTATCGTACCATAAGGCGGGGACTATTCCCCATCAGGCTATATCAGGGGTGAAAATATGCCAGCACGTTTCAAACTCAGCCGCCATGGCCCCAACCAGGGTCGCCGTTCCAGGGTAAGGGCCCGGGAACTGCACCGCATCCGCGGCAAGCAGGTAATAATTGACCCCGAAAGGGGACCGGAGAATAAATAGGGGGGTAAAGCCAGTGGGTTCTCAAGTCTGCGGGGGTAAAAGCAAGGAGGCGGACGCACCTTGCCCGGTTTGTGGTACAACCGGGCAAAAGGTGCCGGCAGTAACGGTTGCTAGTTTACTTAATGCGGAAGCGGTGGCATCCTTAAGGGACACTCAGTACAATTTATGCCTGTTACCAGCGTGTAACGTTGTCTACTACAGTGATGATGGCAGGGTGTTCTATAAAGGGCATATCCGCGTGCCAGTGTGGTTTAAGGAAAATTCGCCCCGGATAATCTGCTACTGTAATAATGTTACGGATAGCGAGATACTGGATCATATACTAACCCGGCAATGCCGCCATAACTTAAAGGACATCCGGGAGCATACGGGTGCTAATGCCGGTCGCGATTGCCTTACCAAAAATCCCGCCGGTACCTGATGCAGCCCGGCGGTGCAATCGGTGATTGCCCAGGGATTAGCTATGCGGGGTGATAAATAACCGGTGCTGGCACCGGTAATATTTTTAACCCTGGATAATTGCTGGATATGCATAGTATCACCGGCTTTATTGCATATGCTTTTTTTATTCCTTCGTTAGGTTTACATAATATTTATTATCGGAAGTCATGGTTGATGTTCTCCAGTAATCCTGCCGAAATCCCGTCGAAAATCTAAAATATTTTGCTTTCCTGGAAACGAACAGTTGTTTACCGGGTAAAATTATGTTAGGATAGATTGCAGAGGTTTACAGGTTAGGAGGAGTTTGACTTGATCTCTGATTTAACCCCCCGGCAGGAAATGGTCCTCAATTATATCCGCCAGTTTATCGATCTCCACGGCTATCCTCCTACAGTCCGGGACATCTGTCAGGCTACCGGCCTGCGTTCCAGTTCTACTGTCCACGGCCATTTAAGTCGCCTGGAGAAAAAAGGATACATTCGCCGCGATCCCACCCGTTCCAGGGCTATTGAAATCCTGACCCCCTACCCTGCCGCCAGCCATAATACCAGGAGTATGGTTTCCGTCCCTCTGCTGGGAAAGATTGCTGCCGGCCAGCCCATCCTGGCAGTGGAGAATATTGAGGACGTCTACCCCTTACCCTCCGAACTAGCCGGGAGCGAGGATTCCTTCATGCTCCAGGTCCGGGGGGAAAGCATGATCGAAGCCGGTATCCTCGACGGGGATTACCTGATTGTCAGGCCCCAGGACCAGGCAGAGAACGGTGATATTGTGGTCGCCCTCCTGGACGAGGAAGCTACCGTAAAATACTTCCATCGCTATGAGGATCACATCGAGCTGCTACCGGCCAACAGCCGCTTCCACCCGATTAAGGTCCAGGAAGTAACCATCCTGGGCAAGGTTATTGGCCTTTACCGCCGCATCTCCTGAAGGAGACCCCGGTTTACCATTTCCTGAGCCGCCAGCAGGAGGGCCACCCTGGTATAAGGATAGGCCTGACCGCCCTGGAGGAATACGGCAAAGGGGGGCCGCAAAGGGCCATCGGCGCTGAGTTCTATGGAGGAACCCTGGATAAAAGTCCCGCCAGCCATAATTACCGGGTCTTCATACCCCGGTAGCAGATCTGGCTCCGGTACTGTCGAAGCTTCTACCGGACAGCCCTTTTGTAGCCCCTGGCAAAAGGCTTCCAACCTTTCCCGCTGGCCCAGGATAATGCACTGTACGATATCCCCCCTCTGTTCTTCGGGACGGGGTAGCACGTCAAAACCCAGGCTCTGAAAAAAGGCAGCTGCCACAATGGCCCCTGTCAGGGCCTCCTGCACCACCAGGGGAGCCAGATAGAGACCCTGAAAGTAAAGGCGTTTATCCTGAAAGGCCCCTAACTCTCCCCCCAGACCAGGAGCAGTTAAGCGCGCCGCTACCTGCTCTACTGCGTCTTCCTGCCCGACTATATAACCCCCTCCCGGGGCCAGGCCACCGCCGGGGTTTTTAATTAAGGAACCTACCACCAGGTCAGCTCCTACCTCACCCGGTTCCTGTTCCTCGACGAATTCCCCGTAACAATTGTCAACCAGGCAGATGGTTTCCCGGTTAACTTCTTTAACGGTAGCGACCACCCGGGCCACTTCCGCTATGCCCAGGGAGGGACGCAGGCTATATCCCCGGGAGCGCTGAATAAGACACAGGCGAGGTTTCAGGTTGGCGACTGCCTCGGCCAGTTTCGTAAGGTCTGGTTGTCCCCGGGGATCTAAATCCACCTGCTCGTACTTTATCCCCCACTCACCCAGGTTCCCCGGTACCCGCGGGCCCAGGCCGATAACCGTAGCCAAGGTATCGTAGGGGCGGCCACAGGCGGATAACATGTTATCCCCGGGCCGCAGGAGGGCGCTTAAAGCCAGGGCCAGGGCATGGGTACCGGAAACAATCTGCGGCCGTACCAGGGCGGATACCCCGCCAAAGAGGCGGGCGTAGATCCGCTCCAGGGTAGAACGCCCCAGGTCGCCGTAAGCATAGCCCGTCGAATCCTGGAAATGGTACTCGTTTACCCCCTGAGCCTGGAAAGCCTGGAGAACCTTGAGGTGATTACAGGCACCGGTAGCGTGTACCCTGGCAATTGCCTCCCGGCTGGCCACCTCGGCTGTTACCAGTCTCTCTACCAGCCAGGGGGCAATGGCAAAAAGCCGGGTAAGCTCTTTACACCAATCCAACTCTTAACCCCCGTACTATAATTACCGGGAGTTATTATAGCAGATCGGCGGCCCTGGCGAAAGCTCCTTTTCCGCCTCGGCTTTTACCACAGCTGGTAGAACCGGACGCATAAGGTCCTCTTTTTCAATGCTCATCAACTCTTGCCGGGTAAGGTTCTTCTTATTTACCAGCCGCAGGGCCTGGCGGCGCATGGCCCTCTCAATAATATTACGGACCATGCGGGCGTTACCGTTATAGCGGTGGCCCAGAAGCACCTCCCGGCGGAGCATCCTTTCCAATTCCGTTACCGCCCCCGGCGTAAGCAGGTATTGTTTTTCGGCCAGCATTAACTGGGCGATAGCCAGCAATTCAGGTACTGTATAATCAGGAAATTCGAGTTGGATGGGGAAACGGGATCGCAACCCCGGATTGGTCTCCAGGAAATAGTCCATTTCATCCCTGTAACCAGCCAGGATAAGGATCATGTTCTCGCGGTGATCCTCCATCCCTTTGACCAGAACATCGATGGCCTCGCGGCCGAAGTCCTTTTCCCCGCCCCGGGCCAGGGAATATGCCTCGTCAATGAAGAGAATGCCCCCGATAGCCTTTTTTAATTGCTCCCGCGCTTTGTGGGCTGTATGACCGATATATTCCCCCACCAGGTCGGCCCTTTCTACTTCCACCAGCTGCCCCTGGGATAGTACCCCGAGCTCCTTAAAAAGCCTGCCCATCAACCTGGCCACGGTACTCTTCCCCGTACCCGGGTTACCCTTAAAGATCATATGCAGGGTGTTGACGTTACTGGCCAGGCCTTCCCGCTGCCGCCGGCGCTGAATCTCCACAAAGGCCCGCAATTCCTTAACCAGGCCCTTAACATTCTCTAACCCAATCATCCGGTCCAGTTCAGCTATAACGCTATCTACCCGCCGCCGGCTGTTCAGGTCGCTGTCCCCACTGCTCCGATCCCGTTGCAGGGGGCGAATCAGGGGCCTGCCATTTATTTTGGAGTTACCGGTGCCAAATTTAACCTGCACTCTTCTCCCTCTCCCTCCCCTGCCCTATTTTATTTATACGCACCTCCCTTACGGCTAAGAAAAAAGGCCGGCAGCACCGGCCCTGCTATTTCTTTCCTTTTTAGCCTTTACGTTTATAGGCAAAGCAGTTGGTGTCCTGACTTTCGTCAGCGTTGACGCCTACCACCTCGATCTTCTCCGCTTGGCAGTGATTACCTTCAGCCCAGTAAAAGCAGCTATTAACAATACAGGTTACCGAGGGGTAAAGCTCTCCTCCCGGCAGAAAGGTGTTACTCAGCAAACCGCCCCAGTTAACATTATCCAGGGAACCCATCAGGTTGGCCAATCCCCGGCGGGGTGAGAAGGTCTTACACTGGGTCTGTTCAGGATTCCCAGCCATCCTGCCCTCTTCTTCATGCATAATATCAATATTACCGGCCGAGCACAGGTCGCCGTTCATCCAGTGGTTACAGGTATTTACCTTGCACTTCACCGTGGGTCCCGGCATAATAATTCCTCCATCGGTTGGCATACGATGCATCATGCATACCTGGATGTTATTTTTTTACCCCGGCTTACGAATTATACGGATCTTTCTCCCAGACAAAAGAAAAACCCGGCCAGGCCGGGATTTTCTTGCGGCTATTTACTGTTATTTGTTTCCCCTTTGCTCTCGGCCATGACATTAACCGGCCGGAAGGGCATGATGGTAGAGATGGCGTGTTTGTAGATCATCTGCTGCTTCCCGTCCGCATCCAGTACGACGGTAAAATTGTCAAAACCCCGCACCACCCCTTTGAGCTGAAAGCCGTTAACCAGGTAGATAGTCACGGGGGTATTGTCCCGACGCAGCACGTTTAAGTATAAATCCTGCAGGTTACCTTGCCCTTTATTCATCTTTTACCCTCCAGGTTGGTATTTTTTGTTTAGTATATCCTTATTCTACATTAATATCAACTCCCTTGCAATATAATTAGCAATCTCAGCCGCTATTTCCTCTATTTTACCCGGTTCAACCTGCCACCAGCGCAGGCGCTGGTCCCGCCTGAACCAGGTGAGCTGTCTTTTGGCCAGGCGCCTGGTGTTACGCTTCAGCAGCTCTATGGCTTCTTGCAATTCCATCTCGCCCCGGACATAGGCGCCAATTTCCTTATAACCAACGGCCTGGAGGGCAGGTAAACGGTAGTCATATCTCTGCAGGAGGCTCCTGACCTCCTGGATCAACCCCTGCTCGAGCATGGCATCGACCCGGGCTTCAATACGACGGTATAACAGGGGCCGGGGCATAGTCAGAGCTACTGCCGCCAGGCGGTAAGGTGTCTTCTGTTGCTGGCGCCACGCGATAGCGGCTGAAATAGGCTGCCCTGTCAGGGCGTATACCTCTAGGGCCCTTACCAGCCGGCGCCGGTCATGGACGTGGATACGCTCAGCTGCCACCGGGTCGACCCTTTTTAACTGCTCATGAAGGTAATCATTGCCGCGGTTCCGGGCCAGCTCCTCCAACCTCTGCCTGATCATTTTGTCTCCAGGCATAGTAGTAAAAAGGTAGGGATCCACGACGGCCTGGTAGTAAAGGCCCGTCCCTCCCACTAGCAGGGGCAGGCGGCCGCGGCTGTGGATGGAGGTTATGATATTCCGGGCGAGCTTTTGAAAATCAGCTACGCTGAAGGGTTCATCCGGGTCGATCAAGTCGATTAAATGGTGGGGTATCGATACGCCATCAGGACCTACCCTCGCGGCCGGGGGTAGTTTGGCTGTACCAATGTCCATGTAACGATAAACCTGCGCCGAATCGACGGAGATTATTTCGGCCCGGAGCCTGGCGGCCACCTGCAGGCTGATAGCAGTTTTGCCGGTAGCTGTAGGTCCCACAATGGCTGCCAGGGGTGTTTTTGCCGTCAAACCTGGACCCCCTCTCCATTCCCGGCCTGGATGCCCCTTACCCCGGCAGGTTTTTATCTGCTGGTGGCCGGTGAAAATAACGCGCCAGGGTATTCGGGTCAAGGCGGACCACGGCGGGCCTGCCATGGGGGCAGGTAAAGGGCCGCCGCAGGCCCTGGATTTCAGCCAGCAGGCTCTGGATCTCCAGCCTGTCCAGGGGCTGGCCCGCTTTTATAGCCCCGTGGCAGGCTATGAGCTTGAGCATCCTTTCCGGGGCTGGCATACTATCGACAGCCAGAAAGTCCTCCAGGACATTCCTTTCCTGGCCCGGGGGTATTCCCAGGGGTACGGAACGCAATAAAAAGGAGCTGGAGCCGAAACTTTCAACTATAAACCCCAGTTCCCGCAGGGTCACAATCTGGTCCACCAGCTTAACAGCCAGATCTGGCGCCAGGTGCAGGGTAACAGGGGGATCCAGCATCTGGGCCGGCGGCCGGCTGCCGCTATTTATCTTTTCCTGCAGGCTCTCAAAGCGGCAGCGTTCGTGGGCCGCATGCTGGTCAATGATATACAGGCCATCCCTGCCCTCAGCCAGGATATAAGTATTAAAGAGCTGGCCTATGGCCCGTAAAGGTGGCAGGAGCTGCTCACCGCCTGGTAACGGTACTGCTTCCCGGCCTTCTTTCTCAGGCTGAAGACTGCCATCCGGCTGGCCGGATGTTTGGTCCGGTTGCGCCGCCGGCTTTTCCCGCAGTATATATTCTCCCCAAAACCCGGCTTCCTTTTCCTTAACGGGGAAATTAAAGCCCTGCTGGCGCACTGGGATACCGGCCTTTACCGGGGGAACAGCTTTTGGGGTATGCAGGGCCCTGTTCACCAGGCCCGCAACCCCCTTTACCAGATCACTTTCCTGTTGAAAACGGACCTCCATTTTGGCCGGGTGCACGTTAACATCAACCAGGTAGGGGTCGATAGCCAGCTGCAGCATAAAGAGGGGGTGGCGGCCGGCCGGTATCACGGCCTGGTAGCAGTTCTCCACGGCCCAGGTCAGGGCATGGTTTAAGATATAGCGGCCGTTGACAATTAAAACCTGCTGGCTGCGGTTCGCCCGGTGCAACCACGGTGGCGAAATGAATCCCTGCAGGCTCCAGCCTGCACCTTCCCCGGCCAGGGGAAGCATCTCCCGGCCTGTTTCCAGGCCATAGACAGCTGTTACCACCGCCTGCCAATCGGCGTTACCCGGGGTAGCCAGCACCCGCCTCCCTTCAATTTGCAGGCTCAAGGCTACCTGCGGGTGGGCCAGGGCGAGCCTTGCCACCACCGCGACAATGGCCCGTGTCTCTGTAGCCGGTTTTTTTAAGTACTGGCGCCGGGCCGGGGTATTGTAGAAGAGATCGCAGACCGTCACCGTCGTGCCCGGCGGGCAACCGGTGGTCGTAACTTCGGGGGCCCCACCACCGGCGATCCTTACCCTGGTACCAGCCATTTCCCCCGCGGGCCTGGTGTCCATTTCTACCCTGGCTACGGCGGCAATACTGGGCAGGGCTTCCCCCCGGAAGCCCAGGGTATTAAGCGCCAGCAGGTCGCTCACCCGGCGGATCTTACTGGTCGCGTGGCGGGCAAAAGCCAGGGGGACGTCCTCCGGGTAAATTCCCTGGCCGTCATCCCGGACGCGGATTAACTCCAGGCCACCCCCTTTAACCTCCACCGCGATATGCCTGGCGACGGCATCCAGGGAATTTTCCACCAGCTCCTTGACTACCGAACCCGGCCTTTCCACCACCTCCCCGGCAGCTATCTGGTTGGCAGTGGCCGCATCCAGGACAACTATCCTGGTAAGGGAGGCTCCCGGTACAGCCTCCCTGGTAGCGCTATCTCTCACTGCTTCAACCTTTTCACGCAAGGGATCACCTCCTCCCCATGGGCACTATAGCCTGTTGTTTTTGCAGTTGCTGCTGCCAGCGAAAGATCCGTTCCATGGCTTCTAAAGGTGTAGCGGCTATCAGGTTAAAGGAAACCAGCTCCTGGAGTACCTGTTTTTCTGTACTAACCAGGGGTATTTTCCTGGCTTGACTGCCCGGCAACCGGGTATCCCTTTCCGGCTGCTGCTCCAGGAGCTGCCGGGCACGTTGCAGCACTTCCTCCGGTAAACCAGCCAGGCGAGCTAC
>JASUSX010000087.1 GCA_030445875.1 Clostridia bacterium | reverse complement strand
TAGAGGCATTTTCTAAACGGGCAGCCTCAATTAGCTCCTGGGGGACGGCCACCATCCCTGCCAGCAACACAATAAAGTTATAGCCGAAACATTTCCAGGGGTACTGCAGCGGGACCTGGGTTCGGCCCTAATCCTCCTGGTAACCTTCCTGGCCATGCTTTACCTGGCCACAGGGAAACTGAGCTACGCCCTGGCCGGGGGGGTCCTCTTTGCCCTAGGGGCGGTACTGGCTTATCTGGTCTTTCCTTACCTGCGAGCCCGTATTGCCGTCTGGATTAATCCCTGGGCGGATTATTCGGGGGCGGGTTATCAGATAGTCCAGGCCCTCATCGCCCTTGGCAGCGGGGGGATCTTTGGTACCGGGCTGGGCCTGGGATACTCCCAGGTGATCCCGGCCGTAGCCACTGATTTTATCTTTGCCACCATGGGTGAGGAAATGGGATTACTGGGGAGCCTGGGGGTGGTGTTCCTTTACCTTTTATTTGCCCTGCGGGGTTTCCGGGCCGCCCTGCGGGCCCCCGAAGAGCGGGGGGTACTGCTGGCTGGCGGGTTAACGGTCCTGTGCACCTTCCAGGCTATAGTTATTATTGCCGGCGTAAGCAAACTCCTGCCGCTGACGGGGGTAACCTTGCCCTTTGTGAGTTACGGAGGCAGTTCCCTGATTATTAGCTATTTAATCCTGGCTTTACTGCTCAATGTCAGCGTTATCGACCAGGGGGCCAGAGCATGAAAAACGGGGTACGCCGTCTGGCTCTGGTGGTGACGGTAGCCTTCATCCTGATTATTGTCCACCTGACCTATATCCAGGCCGTCGCCGGGGAGCGGCTTTACTTAAACCCCCTCAACCCGCGTTTAGGCCAGGTGGAAAAGCGGACCGAACGCGGGACCATCTATGACCGTAACAGCAAGGTGCTGGCCCGGACAGTGGGGCCACCGGGCCAGCTTCAGCGGCAATACCCCCTGGGGCCGGCAGCGGCCCAGATGGTGGGCTATGTTTCAGGGCGTTTGGGCAGCAGCGGCCTGGAAGCCGGCCGGGATGGCGACCTGCTGGGTATGAGCGGCTGGCAGGGTTTACTCAACCAGGGGCGGCGGGTTATGGGCCTGCCGGCCAGGGGTAATGACCTGACCCTGACCATCGACGCCGATTTGCAGCGCCTGGCTGCGGACCTCCTGGCTGGCCGGCGGGGTGCAGCCGTAGCCCTGGACCCGCGTACGGGGGCCGTCCTGGCCCTGGCCAGCAGTCCCTCCTTTGACCCTAACCTGATAGAGGAGGAATGGTCGCGTATCAACACCCCGGGGGCCGGCAGCCCGCTCCTGAACCGGGCTCTACAGGGATTGTACCCCCCTGGTTCCATTATGAAACTGGTAACGGCTACCGCAGCCCTGGAGGCCGACCCCGGTATCTTACAGGAGGAATTCTTCTGCCCGGGTTACCTGGAGGTCCAGGGCTGGAAGCTGACCTGCCCCCGGCCCCATGGTCGTATCAATTTCCAGCAGGCCATGATGTACTCCTGCAATGTCACTTTTGCCACCCTGGCCCTACGGACCGGGGCGGACAGATTCCAGCGAGCAGCCTCCCTTTATGGCTTTGGCCGGGCTTTGAAATTCGATTTACCCCTCCAGGAAGCCCGGCTGCCGGAGCACCTGGACAGCAATGGCCTGGCCGAAGCGGCCATCGGGCAGGGTGCGGTCCTGGCCACACCCCTGCAGATGGCCATGGTCACAGCGGCGGTGGCCAACAAAGGTATACTCATGCAACCCTACCTGGTGGATAAGGTGACCGCCACCGGGGGGCGGCTTATCTGGCAGGCAATACCGCGGCCGCTGCAGGTAGTAACCGGGGCCAATATAGCGGCCGAGATTACCGCCGCCATGGTAGCAACTGTTAATGATGGTACGGCCACGACCGCAGCCCTGCCGGGTATCCAGGTAGCGGCTAAAACGGGGTCGGCCCAGAATCCGCAGGGAGAAGCCCATGCCTGGTTGGTGGCCTTTGCCCCGGCTGACCATCCCCGGGTAGCCGTAGCGGTGGTGGTCGAGAACGCGGGTGCCGGTGGTGTGGCGGCAGCTCCCATAGCCCGGGAAATTATGGCGGCAGCCTTGAGGCGGTGATTAAATGGATAATCTCCTCGGCAAGATCCTGGAAGGGCGTTATGAGATAATCGATGAACTGGGCGGTGGCGGCATGGCCCGGGTTTACCGGGGCCAGGACCGCTTGCTGCACCGTAACGTGACCATCAAGATTTTACGGGAGCAGTATGCCAGCGATAAGGATTTTTTAACCCGCTTCCAGCGGGAAGCCCAGGCTGTGGCCAGCCTGTCCCATCCCAATGTGGTCAGCATCTACGACGTTGGCCAGGAGGAGGGCCTCCATTACCTGATTATGGAGTATGTAGAGGGGCGCTCCCTGAAGGACCTCATCGCCGAACGGGCGCCCCTGCCGCCCCTGGAAGCCATCGATATTGCCCTCCAGATTTGCGATGCCCTGGAACACGCCCACGAAAACGGCGTTATCCACCGGGATATTAAACCCCATAACATCCTCATAACCCGTAACGGCCGGGTTAAGGTCACCGACTTTGGCATCGCCCAGGCAGTCAATGAAGCGACCATGTCCTACAGCGGCACCATGGTCGGTTCGGTCCATTACCTGGCGCCAGAGCAGGCCCGGGGTGGGGTCACCGGTGCACCAGCAGATATCTATTCCTTCGGTATTGTCCTGTATGAAATGTTAACTGGGGGACTCCCCTTTCACGGCGATACACCGGTAGCTGTGGCCATTAAGCATATCCAGGAAAATCCCCGCCCTTTGCGGGAGATAACCCCGGGCGTACCACCGGCCCTGGAACGGATAGTCATGCGGACCCTGGAAAAGGACCCGGAACGGCGTTATCCCACTGCTGCCGCCCTGCGTTCCGACCTCCTGGCCGTTAAAAACGCCCTGGCGGAGGACACCTTTGCCACCCAGGTCCTGCCGGCAGTAGGAGTTCCCGACCCCCCACCTGGTCCAGCCGCGCCCCGGCGGCGGCCGCGGGTATGGGCCTGGGTGATAATGATCCTGCTTTTGCTGGGCCTGGCTGCTGCCGGACTGTGGGCCGGGTTTCGTTATTACCTGCTGGTCGGCGAAACGGCGGTACCACCGGTAACCGGCCTGACTGAGGGCCAGGCCCTGGATCGCCTGGCGGCGGCCGGTTTACGGGGCCAGGTAGGGAGCAGGGAGTATAATGCCCAGCTGCCAGCCGGACAGGTTATAGCCCAGGACCCGGCCGCCGGGGATCGGGTCCGCCGCGGCCGCCTGGTCACCCTCACCATCAGCCAGGGGACCCGCTTGGTGACTGTACCCTCGGTTATAGGTTCGCCCGAACGGGATGCCCGGCTGCAGTTGGAAAATGCGGGTTTCCGGGTGGCTGCCGATTCCCTTAAAGCTTACCATCCCTCGATACCGGCCGGGTCGGTGGTAGAACAGACCCCGCCCGGGAACAGCAAGCAACCCGAAGGCACCGAGGTTCGGCTGATAGTCAGCAAAGGGCCGGAACCCCAGTTAATCCCGGCTCCTCCCCTCATCGGCAAGACCCTGGCTGAAGCCCAGCAGCTGCTCAAGGCAGCCAAACTGCAACAGGGAACCTTAACCTACCAGCGCAGCGACGCGCAATTCCCGGGGGTCGTTATTGACCAGGATCCCCGGCCGAATACCAGCGTCCTCCAGGGCAGCGCCATTAACCTTACCGTCAGCCAGGGGCCAGGTCCGGCTCAGAAGCAGGTAGACGTCACCGTGCCGCCGGCACCCGATGATAAAGACCACGAGGTGCGGATTGTGGTTACTGATGCTAAAGGTACCAGCGAAGTGCTGAAAAAGAAACAGGGTAAGGGCCAGCAGATAATTGCTACGGTGACCTACTTTGGTAACGGCAAGCTCCAGATCTTCCGCGACGGCAACCTCATCTACGTCCGGGATTTAACCTAGGGAGGCCGGCATGGAAGGTATCCTCTTGCGGCGTTACGGCGGGTTTTATTATGTTGAGAGCGCGGGCCAGGTGTGGTCCTGCCGCTTGCGCGGCCGCTTCCGCCGGCAGGAGGATCCCCTGCCGGGGGACAGGGTGGAAATAACTACTCTGGGTCCAGGGGAGGGCGTGATTGAATCCATCCGGCCCCGGCAGAGCCTCCTGGAGCGGCCGGCGGTGGCCAACGTGGATCAGGTCATTATCGTCTTTGCCCTCAGCACCCCGCCACCGGACCTGGAACTACTGGATCGCCTGCTTTTCCTGAGCAGCGTTAAGGGTATCCGGGCTGTTATCGTCTGGAACAAGGTGGATGTAGCCCGGAGGGACTACCTGGACTTACCGCCGGTTTACCAGGGGATTGGTTACCCGAACCTCATCGCCAGTGCCCGGACGGGCCAGGGGGTAGCAGGGTTAAAGGACCTGGTAACCGGGCATTTAAGTACCTTTGCCGGCCCCTCAGGGGTAGGCAAGTCGTCCCTCCTCAATACCCTGCTGCCAGAGGTAAACTTAAGAACGGGCGACGTGAGCGCCAGGGGGGGCCGCGGCCGCCATACCACCCGCCATGCTGAATTAATTCCCCTGCCGGGCGGGGGGTGGGTGGCCGATACCCCTGGTTTCAGCCGCCTGGACCTGCCGGCCCTGGACCGGCTGGCGGTAGCTGACCATTTCCCGGAGATGGAGCCTTTCCTGGGCCGCTGCCACTTTAATTCCTGCCTGCATCGCGCTGAACCCGGTTGCGCAGTAAGGGCAGCGGTCGCGGAGGGGAGGATTGCCCGGCATCGTTATGACCATTACCTGGGCTTTTTAGCCGAGGTTATGGCCAGGGAAAGGAGTTATTAAGGGATGGTGCTTATCGCCCCCTCCCTCCTGGCTGCCGATTTCAGCAACCTGCAAGGGGAGGTAGAGGATGTAGCCGCCGGGGGCGCCGACTGGCTGCACCTGGATATCATGGATGGCCATTTCGTGCCCAATATAACCTTCGGTCCGGGCCTGGTGGCCGCGTTGCGGCCCGGGTGCCAGCTAGTCTTTGATGTGCACCTGATGCTCGCCCGGCCGGAGGATTTTATCGCCCCTTTTGCGGCAGCTGGGGCGGACTTTATCAGCGTTCATGTTGAGGCCTGTACTCACCTCCACCGGGTAGTGCAGCAGATCCGGGAGGCCGGCTGCCGGCCAGCAGTGGCCCTTAACCCGGCCACGCCGCTATCCTCCCTGGATTACATCCTGGACGCAGTGGATATGGTCTTAATCATGACGGTAAACCCGGGCTTCGGCGGCCAGGACTTTATCCCGGCCATGCTCCCCAAAATAGAGGCGCTGGCGGCCAGGCTACGGCAGCAGTCCAGGGACATCCTGCTGGAGGTAGACGGGGGCATTACCCGGGAGACCGCCTCGGCTGCCTGCCAGGCGGGGGCTAACGTGCTGGTAGCCGGGTCGGCTGTCTTTGGCAGCCCGGACCGGCCGGCAGCCATCGCCGCCCTGCGCCGGGCTGGAAAGGCAGCATCAGTACCTTGACGCCGGCCGGCAGCGGGACTATAATAACAGTAACGTCCTTCGGGGTTAGGTGCAATTCCTTACCGGCGGTAAAGCCCGCGAGCCTTGACGGCTGACCCGGTGTGATTCCGGGGCCGACAGTGACAGTCTGGAAGGGAGAAGGCGTGATGTAGCCCTTGCCTGTTCTAACCCCGGAGTATAGCCCCGGGGTTTTTTGATGCTACAAATACACTAACTCCAGACGCGCAGGACGTACCCCCAGGAGTATTTTGTTTTGCGGAGTTGAAAAGGGATGCTTCCCGAGGATACAGTATATATGCGCCGGGCCCTGGACCTGGCCCGGCAGGGCCTGGGCCGCACCAGCCCCAACCCCGTCGTAGGCGCCGTCATTGTCCGGGACGGCCGGGTGGTAGGAGAGGGTTACCACCAGAAGGCCGGTACGCCCCATGCCGAGATCCACGCCCTGCAGGCCGCCGGCGAGGCGGCCCGGGGTGCTACCCTGTACGTAACCCTGGAGCCCTGCTGTCATTACGGCCGTACGCCCCCCTGCACGGAGGCCATTATCGCCGCCGGCATCAGGCGTGTAGTAGCCGCCATGGCCGACCCCAACCCCAGGGTGGCCGGCGGCGGCATCCAGGCCCTGCGCCAGGCCGGCATCGAGGTTGAGACTGGCCTTCTGGAAAGGGAAGCCCGGCGGCTGAACGAGGCCTTTGGCAAGTTTATTACTACCGGACAGCCCTGGGTGACCCTGAAGATGGCCCTGACCCTGGACGGGAAGATCGCCACCCGCACCGGCGCCTCCCGTTGGATTACCGGCCCGGCAGCCAGGCAGAAGGCCCACGAGTTAAGGGATACCCACGACGCCATCCTGGTGGGGATCGGCACGATTTTGGCCGATGACCCGGAACTCACCACTCGCCTGCCGGGAGGGCAGGGCCGCGATGCGGTCAGGGTAATCCTGGACAGCCGTTTACGGCTGCCCCCGGTTGCCCGGGCGGTAAACCTGGCTTCCCCGGCACCAACCATCGTGGCTACCACGGCCGCGGCTCCGGCGGCGGCGCGGCAGCAATTGACGGAGCGGGGGGTAGAGGTCCTGGAGTTACCGGCAGCAGCAGACGGCCGCGTGGCCTGGCTACCTTTACTGGACGAGCTGGCCCGGCGCCAGATTACCAGTATCCTGGTGGAAGGCGGCGCCGGGGTCAATGCCACCGCCCTGGCCGCCGGGGTAGTAGATAAAGTGGTAGCCTTCCTAGCCCCCCGCATCTTCGGCGGCACGGCGGCCCCGGGGCCGGTGGGGGGGATGGGGGTAGCGACCCCGGCGGAAGCCTGGCAATTGGAAGGACTGGAGGTAGGACCCTGCGGCCCAGATCTTATGATCAGCGGCTATCTGCGTAAAAGCGGGGGAGAGCTATGTTTACCGGCTTAGTCGAAGAGATAGGCAGGGTCGAACGGGTAGAAGTAAAACCCCGGGGAGCGTCCCTGACCATTGCCGCCACCCGGGTCCTGGAAGGCACCAGGATTGGCGACAGTATTGCCGTCAATGGCGCCTGCCTGACGGTGGTGGCCCTGAAACCTGCGGCCCTGGTGGCGGAAGTCATGGCGGAAACCCTGCGGGTGACCACCCTGGGCTCCTTAAAGGCCGGGGACCGGGTCAACCTGGAAAGGGCCCTGCGCCTGGGTGACCGCCTGGGCGGCCACCTGGTGAGCGGCCACATCGACGGCGTGGGAGAAATCAAAGGGCGACGCCAGGCCGGTATCGCCTGGGAACTGGTGGTAACGGTGCCCCCGGGCCTCGAGCGTTACATCGCCCCTAAGGGTTCCCTGGCCCTGGACGGCACTAGCCTGACGGTCATCGCCGTAGAGGGAAGCCTGGTTACAGTAGGCATCATACCCCACACTGCCGGGCATACCATCCTGGGATGGAAGGGTCCGGGGGATCGGGTTAATATCGAGGTTGACCTCCTGGCCCGCTACCTGGAGCGGCTCTTAAAAGGGCCGGCGGAGGAACCGCCGCGGGACGGTTTAACCCTGGAGTTCCTGGCCGCCAACGGCTTTGTTTAATACCTGGGGAAGAAGGTGTTTCGCCATGGGCGAAGAGGAAATCAGATTTAACAGTATTGAGGAAGCCCTGGAGGATATCCGCGCCGGGCGCATGGTGGTGGTAGTGGATGACGAAGACCGGGAGAATGAGGGCGATTTAGTCATCGCCGCCGAGAGGGCAACCCCGGCGGCTATCAACTTTATGGCCACCCACGCCCGGGGCCTCATCTGCGTACCTGTGGAGGGCCGGCGCCTGGATGAGCTGGAGCTGGGCCCCATGGTCAGCCAGAACAGCGAGTCCATGGGCACGGCTTTTACCGTTTCCGTAGACGCCGCCGAGGTTACTACCGGCATTTCCGCTTACGAGAGGGCGCTAACGGTCCAGAGGATTATCGATCCCAGCACCCGGCCTGAGGACCTGCGCCGGCCGGGGCATATCTTTCCCCTGCGGGCGCGGGAGGATGGGGTTTTACGGCGGGCCGGCCATACAGAGGCGGCTGTAGATCTGGCCCGCCTGGCGGGCCTTTACCCGGCCGGGGTTATCTGTGAAATCATGAATCCCGACGGCACCATGGCCCGGG
>JASUSX010000086.1 GCA_030445875.1 Clostridia bacterium | reverse complement strand
CCAGCCGCCGGCCCTGGCCGGCAGCGGCGACAATCAGGCTTAAGAAAGGCACTGGTACTCGCCCCGTTCCAGGCCCTGGTGACTGGTGCCCATTTTGCGCTCGGCAGCTTTAGGCCGGGCAAAGATCATCCGCCCGGCTGCGGTTTGCAGGACGCTGGTCACCAGAACGGCAATAGTCTGGCCAATATAGCGCCGGCCGTTTTCCACCACGATCATGGTACCATCATCCAGGTAGGCCACCCCCTGGCCAATCTCCTTACCGTCTTTGATGACCTGGACAGTCATTTCTTCACCCGGAAGGACTACCGGTTTAACGGCATTGGCCAGCTCGTTAATATTCAGCACCCGCACGCCCTGCAGTTCAGCCACTTTATTCAGGTTGTAGTCGTTGGTCAGGATGGGGGCCGCCAATTTTTGGGCCAGGCGGACGAGCTTGCTATCCACCTCAGCCAGGTCCTCAAAATCGACCTCCAGGACCTTGACGTTCACCCCCATCTCTTTGCGAATCTTATTGAGGATATCCAGGCCGCGGCGGCCGCGGTTACGCTTCAGGAGGTCGGAGGAGTCGGCTATATGCCGCAATTCTTCCAGGACAAAGGAGGGGATTACCATGGTACCCTCGATAAAGCCGCTCTTAATAATATCCGCTATGCGGCCGTCAATGATGACGCTGGTGTCCAGGACTTTGGCCCCTGGCTTCATGCCGTCCGCCTTGCCCTTATCCTTTTCCTTGCCTCCCCAGCGGGGCAGGAGATTAAAGACCCCCCACACCTCGTCCTTACGTTTAGTACCCAGGCTCCAGCCCAGGTAGCCAAAAAAGATACTACCGGCCATGGGGATGTATGGTCCCACCAGGGGTAAATGAAAGAAAGAGGCCCCTAATAAATTAGCGATTATAAGTCCGCAAATAAGGCCTAAGGCACCGCTGATTATCTCCTGGGCCGGTGTTCTTTGCAATCTCCCTTCCAGCCAGCGCGTGGAATGGACGACGAAATCAATCAGGCGCTGGGCCAGGCTGTAGCCAATCAAGGCTGCCAGCAGGGTTACCAGGGCTAATAGGGGCCAGCGCAGCCCCGGCACAAGGTTGCTGCCCGGGTTCTGCTGCCAGATGGCCAGACCTGCCTGGGCGGCGTAAAAACCTCCTGCCGCCACCAGCAGGCCTATGGCACCGCGTAGTATTCGATATAACATCTTTTCACCTTCCTTACTCCTTTCCCCAATTTTGCCTCACCTGGCTCCATCTTATACCATACAGGCCTCAGGCCAAAAGTTTTTCCAGCATGGTCTCCACCTGCCCCTTTTCATAATTACGGGCCAGGGCCAATTCGCTGATCAGGATCTGGCGGGCATTCTCCAGCATTTTCCGTTCCCCGGCGGATAGTCCTTTGTCCTGCTCACGCCGGGACAGGATACTCACCACCTCGGCTACCTTGCAAATATTCCCACTGCGGATCTTTTCCAGGTTGGCCCGGTAACGGTGGTTCCAGTTGGAAGCCGTATTAACACTGGCGGTCCGTTTTTCTTTGATAATCTCTATCACCTCCTGGATCCCCTGTTCATCAACCACCTGCCTCAGGCCAACCGCCTTTTCGCTTTCCAGAGGGAGCATCACCTTCATGTCCCCCAGGGGAAAACGCATGATGTAGCACTTTTTCTTCTGGCCCAGGATCTCCCGTTCCTCAATGGCCTCTATTATCCCCGCACCGTGCATGGGGTAGACAACTTTGTCGCCGACCTTAAACATTACCTTACGTTCCTCCATTCGCCCGATGTGCTTATTTACATTATAACAAATAATGAAGCCGCGCGCTTGTTAAACTTAACCAGCTTTCAGGTCCCCAGTCCCATTTCCAGGGCTTCGACCACGGACCGGACATCATATACTTCGTACTCACCCTGGCTTATAAGGCGGCTCCTGTTGCCGGCGGGGATTAGAAAACGCCTGAACCCCAACCGGCCAGCCTCTTCCAGGCGCCTTTCGATCTGGGTTACAGACCGGACTTCCCCCGCCAGGCCAACTTCCCCTAAAACCAGGGTCCTGGCCTCTACGGGCCGATCCTTAAAAGCCGAGGCTATGGCCAGGCAGATCCCCAGGTCAGCAGCTGGCTCACTGATGGTCATCCCCCCGGCAACGTTCAGGTAGATATCGTATCCCCCCAGGTGGAGGCCCGCCCGTTTTTCCAGTACGGCTGTAAGCAGGAGGGTGCGGTTATAATCCAGCCCGGTAGACAACCGCCGCGGGTTGCCAAAGGTCGTTGGGCTGACCAGGGCCTGGACCTCCAGGAGCAGGGGCCGGGTGCCTTCCAGGCAAGCTACCACGCTGGAGCCAGCGACGCCGGCCGGGCGTTCGGCCAGGAGCATGGCCGAAGGGTTAAGCACCTCCCGCAGGCCCCCGCCGGCCATCTCAAAAATACCGATTTCATTGGTCGACCCGAAGCGGTTTTTCACCGCCCTCAAGATCCGGTAAGCCTGGTAGCGTTCCCCCTCCAGGTAAAGGACAGTATCCACCAGGTGTTCCAGGACCCGGGGACCGGCTAAAAAACCCTCCTTGGTCACATGGCCAACCAGGATAACTGCCGGCCCCCCCTCCTTGGCCAGGTGCAGGAAACGCGCCGCGCACTCGCGTACCTGGGATACGCTCCCCGGCGCCGCCTGAAGAGTAGGCAGGAACATGGCCTGGATGGAATCGACGATAACCACCGGTGGGGCCAGCTCTTCAATCCCGGCCAGGATAGCTTCCACATCCGTCGCGGCCAGCAGGTAAATTTCCCCCGTGAGCGTTCCCAGGCGCTGGGCCCGAAGCCGCACCTGGACGGCCGACTCTTCCCCGGAAATATATAAAACTCTACCGTACCTGGCTGCCAGCAGGTCGGCGACCTGCAGGAGCAGGGTAGATTTACCGATACCCGGCTCCCCCCCTACCAGAATAAGGGAACCTGGCACCAGGCCGCCGCCCAGCACCCTGTCCCATTCCCCCAGGGAGGTTACCAGGCGTTCCCCCCCGATGTCGGTCACCCGGGCCAGCAAAGCGGGAGGTTCCTGCCGGCCCATTGGGCGTCCACCGCCAGCCCCGGCCCCGCTACCAGCCTCCGCTACCAGGCTATTCCAGCTACCGCAGCCCGGGCAACGGCCTAGAAAGCCCCGGGTCTCATAACCGCATTGCTGGCAGATAAAGCGATTATTTGTTTTCGTCGCACCTTACCCCCCAGGGCATTATACACCAACTGCCCGGGATTGGGAAGTGCTACCAGACCAGGTCTTTCCTTCCTGGTCCAAGTGGGGGTGGCGGCGATGCCAGCCCAGGTATTCCTTCACCCTGGCGGCCGTCAGGTTAAGTATCTGGTCTTCAGTAATCCCGGCGCTGCGGGCCACCTGCCAGGCGCGAGCAAAATTGCCTACGGAGCTGAAGATATGGGCATCGCTGTTCAGGGCCACCCAGACGCCGTGCTTGCGGGCTAATTTCGCCAGGAACTGGCAGCGGGGGAGGCTTCCCTGCCGGCTGACATGAAAGGAATTGTTATTGATCTCCAGGGCCTTATGCTGGGCTGCTGCTGCCAGAACCAACTTTTCAATATGGATCGGGAATTCGGGGTTACCCGGGTGGACGATGATGTGCACCCGCGGGTTGGCCAGGGCTGCCAGGGCCGCCCGGGTATATTCCTCCTGGGAACAGCCATCGAAACCTGTGCCAGTGTGAAAACCCGCCAGGACAATATCCAGCTGGTCCAGGAGGCGCTCCGGCAGGTCCAGGGTACCATCCGTGTCCAGGATGTTGGCCTCTACGCCCCGCAGGATTTCCACCTGGCCTATCTTGCGGGGCAGGGCCACCAGATTACCAAAGTGGTATTCATGGGGTCCGCCCGGCATTTTAAGACCGTGGTCGGTAATGGCGATTAGTTTTAAGCCCCTTTTTTCAGCAGCTTCGGCCAGCTCCTTGACCGTACTGTAGGCATGGCCGCTGGCTACGGTATGGGTGTGGAGATCGGCTTCCAGGAACATCTTTCCTTCACTCCTTGTCTTTATACTTCATGATCCAATATAGCAGATGGTTGTTAATATAGCATTAAAGTATTGTTTGACTTGTGTTTAACCATTAACTGGCAAAAATATTTTCCCGCCCGGATAAATATTAACCGTCAAGGCGGGCATAATACTAATAACAGGGTCGGCCAGGGCCGAGCCCAGAGGGTTACCGGGTCTAAAAAAGGCTCGGTAATCTTCGGCCAAAGGTCGCCAGCAGGTTAAAATAGCTTGCTGGCAGGCCGGCGGGCAGATCAGTAGCTGTTCGTCATGGCTTGCCGTTAGTCCAAAGGATTAATGGCAGGTCAGTAAGGATAGTTACTGGTCGAGCTAAGATGGTCATAGTTGCCGCAGGTTTTTTCGCCAAAAAAACTGGAGGTTCGTAAAGGTCGAGAGATCTTTGCGGGCTTCCCAGGTAGCTATGATCATCGAGCAAAGGTTATTGTAGTTACCGTAATGGTCTATGGTAGTCGAAAGATTGCCGTGGGCTATGCAGGTAGCTGCAGTAGCCGGAGCACAGGTTCTGGTCGGCTCTTGAAAATGAAGGCCCTCCAACAAGGAGTGGCCTTCATTTTACTTAAAAAAGTGGCCCAGTGAGACTGGGCGTAGAGATATATATTAAAGGAGGTCAGAGGACACTGATTGGTGGTAAATAAATATTAGCTTCAGTGATATTATAACTCATTACTGTTAAGAATCAATAAGAAGCCTGTTAAGTTTGGATTAATTTACGTGCTCCTCTTCCTCTACTACCGGCAGGCTAAAGAAGAAACGGCTCCCTTCCCCCAGCTTACTGGTTACGCCCACACTACCACCGTGAGCTTCTACGATATGCTTAACGATAGCCAGCCCCAGGCCGGTACCCCCCATTTCCCTGGAGCGGGCCTTATCGACGCGATAAAAGCGTTCAAATACCCGCGACAGGCTCTCCTTCGGAATCCCTATGCCCGTATCTTCTATTGCCACCTGAACCTGACCCTTTTCCAGGCTGGCGCGCACTGTCACCCGGCCTCCCCCGGGGGTATATTTAATACTATTATCAATTAAATTCAATAAAACCTGGCTTAAATAATTCTCGCTTATAGCCAGGGGGGGCAAATCTGCCGCTACTTCCGTTACTACGGTCACTCCCTTCTCTTCGGCCAGGGGCCCCACAGTAGCTAGCACCCTTTCCAGGATGGGCATAAGCCCGGCCCGGCCAGGCCGGAGACGGAGGGGCTGATTTTCCAACCGGGATAAGGCCAGGAGATCTTCAATCAGCTGCTGCAGGCGCTGGGCCTCCCGGTTAATAATCTCTATGAAGTGGCGGCTTACCTCCGGATCAGCCAGGGCCCCTTCCAGCAAGGTCTCCACAAACCCCCTGATGGAGGTCAGGGGGGTACGCAGCTCATGGGAAACGTTGGCCACAAACTCTGTCCGCATCTGTTCCAGGCGGCGGATATTGGTAATATCCCGGATGGTCAGGGCTACGCCTACCACCCTTTTTTGCTCACTCATTATAGGGGCCCCGGAAACCCGGAAATGCTGGTTAGTGGTAGGGAAGAGGCGCGTCTCGATCTCCATGGGCATCCCGCTGGTAAGAATTTCTTTTACCAGCCGGTCAACCTCGTGATGCCGGATAATTTCCAGCAAATACTTATGCTGCACTTCAGCTGCCTTTTTACCCAGCATGACCTCGGCGGCCGGGTTTAAGAGCATCACCCGGCCTACCTGATCCACCGTCAGCAAGGCGTCCGTCATACTGGCCAGGATAGCCTGCATCCGGTTTCTTTCCGCAGCTATTTCCCGGAAATTATTACGCAGGGTTTCCACCATGACATTGAGGTGATGGCCCAACATACCAATCTCGTCGTTACTCTCGATCTCGATCCGCTGTTCCAGATCGCCGCTGGCTACCCTTTTCACTAGCGGCAGGAGGGCTGTCAGGGGCATGATTATCCCCCGCGCCAGGATAAGGGTACCTATAGCCATCACGGCCAGTACTACCAGCATCACCAGTAAGAGCTGGCCCTCCAGTCTGGCCACCAGCGTACCCGCCCGTAAGGGAGGCAGCCAGGGCAAACCCAAGGTGTTCAGTATGGCCTGGTGCAGGTACAGGTAAGCGGCCAGCAGGGTCAGAAAAAGGAGGGTTAAAAAGTTTAAGGTAATCTTCCAACGTAAAGAGCGCATTGCCATCACCCGTGTCTATTATTCTGCCAGTAAACAAGGAGCTACGGCCACAACCTCCGGGTCAAACTGGCTGCCGCTGCCCCGGGCTAAAATGGCCATCGCTTCCGCCGGGGTCCGGGTAGGCTGGTAGGGCCGCAGGGAGGTCATGGCATCGAAGGCATCGGCGACGGCAATGATGCGTGCCCCCCGGGGAATGTCCCGGCCTTGTAGACCGTAGGGGTACCCCCGCCCATCATAACGTTCGTGGTGCAGGCCAGCATCCAGGGCTATGTCCTTTAAGCTGGTTACACTTTTCAGTAAGTCAATGGTCCGCCCCGGATGGCGCCGCACCACCTTGAGCTCGCTTTCATCAAGTTTACCCTGCTTATCCAGTACAGACCGGGGAACGGCAATTTTACCAAAGTCATGGAGCAATCCGGCGATCTCCAGACGCTGGATGCCGGCAGCATCGTAACCCAGGCACCGGGCCAGGCGCATGGCGTAGTCAGCTACCCGCCGGGAATGGCCGGCTGTATAGGCGTGCTTGGCGTCAATTATGCGGGCAAAGAGGTTGATAGTAACCTTCATCGGCTCCGCTACCTGGAAATTAACGGGTGGCAGGTTTAAGATTACCTGGAACATCTTTAATTCCAGGGCCACGTTGGTGGCCACCTCCGCATACAGCGGACCGGCCAGCAAGCTTTCCAGGGAACTTACCATTTCCGGGGGAAAACACCCCTGGAGCCTCCCGGCCATGAACTGCCGCAACCCGGCCCAGTCGCCCTCCCCATAAGCCCGCAGGGCTAAATCAAATTCGTCCGCCAGCCCCAGGAGCAGGGCGCCGGGCGCAATATCCCCGCCTCTCAGGCCACGGGGGTAGCCGGAACCGTCCCAGCGTTCGTGGTGGTCCCGAATCATGGCCGCCACTCCCTCGCCCAGGCCTGGTATTAAGGCGACCATGGCTGCTCCTTTGGCGGGATGGGCGATTATCTCCGGGTTTTGCCTGGCTGCGGGCCGGTAAACCTGGTGAACAAGGTGATCGTCCAGGCCCATACCACCGATATCGTGCAGCAGGCCGGCATAAAAGACCGGGGTAACCTGGCCGGGTAAAACCAGGCGCGCCAGTTCCGCCGCCACCAGGGCTACCCGCCAGGCGTGGTAGAGTTTGGTCTCTTCTTCCGTGTCCAGGATGGTCGACAGGGCGACCACCAGTTCACAAAAGGAGCGGTCCGCCGGGCAAGCCATGTCCCCTCACCCCTTGATAAAAAAATCGCCCTTTATGCAATTATTATAAAGAGCGATTTCCCCTGGCATCGGGTTTATGTTTTACTCGTTACCTTTGTTGACGACCTTGTTCAGGTCGGCAATCAGGCCGTCAATATCAATGCCATGGGCCAGGGCTCCCTGCTCGATATTCTCAAAGCGGGCGGCGGCACAGCCCAGGCAGCCCATGCCGTGCTCCATGAAAACCGGCACTGTCTGGGGAAACTTGCTAACTACTTCGGTAATGCTCATTTCCTTGGTAATGGTGGCCAAAGAATTCACCTCCCCTGCCACAGCCTATCATGCTAATCATTATAAACGTTGGCTAACCCTTTGTAAAGAAAACAGCCCCTTCGAAAATAGAGTTCTGCCAAAGAATAACACCGCGGTCCTCCGGGGATACCGGGCCGCGGTGTTCTGCATCTATCTGATCTGGCGGGAGTGTGTGGGAATCGAACCCACCGCGCCCGGGGTCACCGCGCGCCAGCAGGATTTGAAGTCCAGGCAGGCCACCAGGCCCGATCCACCCCCATGTCATTATACGATCGCCGGCCCTGGAAGTCAAGATAAGGACCTGCCAGGCCTGCCAGCGTGACGGTACAGGGGGCATACTCCGGGCGACTGCCCCTGCCTACCGGAACTTTACCCGCCCAGGTAGGTATGTGTAAAGATGTAGTAGGCAAAAAGAGACCTTGCACAGAAACATAATATATGCCTTTGACCCTTTCCGGCTTTGGGGTATTTTGCAGTAATTCG